>DATDVI010000086.1:0-3358 GCA_035290125.1 Candidatus Anderseniibacteriota bacterium | reverse complement strand
CCCGGGCGTAGCCCGCGGCGCGCGCATCTTTAATAATTTGCCGGCCCTCGCCCTTGCGATCGCGCAGCAGCGGTGCCAGAATCAGCAACTGCGAACCCACCGGTGCTTTCAGAATTTGCTCGGCCATCTGCTTGACTGTCTGGCGTTCGATAATCCGGCCACACTGCGGGCAGTGCGGGGTGCCAGTGCGGGAAAACAGCAAGCGCAGATAGTCGTAAATTTCCGTTACCGTACCTACCGTAGACCGCGGGTTGCGCGGGGCTGATTTCTGATCAATCGAAATAGCCGGCGGCAACCCATCGATGTGATCAGCATCCGGCTTGTCCATCAGCCCTAGGAACTGCCGCGCGTACGACGACAAGCTCTCCACGTACCGCCGCTGCCCTTCGGCATAGAGCGTATCAAACGCCAGCGACGATTTGCCGGAACCCGAGAGCCCGGTAAACACCACCAGCTTATTACGCGGGAGGCTGAGTGAAACATTGCGCAAGTTGTGCACCCGCGCCCCCTTGATGACGATCTCGTCCGCTGCTTTCGGCATGATAAAGAAGCAGTATAGGGCAAGCGTGCGCCCGGAGCAACTGCATAAAAAACGCCCCATCGCGATGAGTACAGAATGACTTGTACTTTCTCACGATGGGGCTCGCCGGCACCGAAATTCAGTTGTCTGAGATTAGGATGCCGCCCGGCGTCGCCGTCGATCAGGTCGAATCAATGGGGATCGCGTCCGGGCCGCCGTCGTCGTTCGGGGAGAAAATCGCAATCGCTTTAAAGTAATTCACCAAATTCCGGGGCACAATCATAGATTGCTCCTCTCCTAAAAAAGAGACACAAAAAAGGGAAAGTTCAAAAACGATACTGGGACCCTAGCACAGCCTGGAAATAATGTCAAATCAATTCAGTTGTATCCTTAAAAATAATTCAGTATCTAATTGGTGTCAATGAGCGACCTTGCCCACAAACTAGCCACCCTACCCACCACCCCTGGGGTATACCTTTTCAAAAACGCCAAGGGCGGTGTGCTGTACGTGGGCAAAGCCAAGAGCTTGCGCAATCGCGTCCGCAGCTACTTTCGCCCCCACGCCGCGCTCGACCCGGCCAAGCAGCAGATGATTCCGAAGATTACGGATCTTATCACCATCACCTGCGACAATGAGACCGAAGCCCTGATTCTGGAAGCCACCCTTATCCGTCGCCACCTGCCACCCTATAACGTTATTCTGCGCGACGACAAGTTCTACTTATTTATAAAAATTACAACGCAGGAAGAATACCCACGCGTCTTTCCCGTGCGCCGGCTCAAGAAAGACGGCGCCCGCTACTTCGGCCCCTACTCCTCGGCCGCCTCCGTGCGCAACACCCTGTACCTGCTCCGCCGCATTTTCCCCTACAAGGGTGAAAAAGAAAGCCCACGGGAAAAAATTTTTCCACACCCACTGTTCAGTGATGGCAGGAGCCGACCAGCCAAGGAGCGCCTGCCGGCCGAAGCTTTAGCGGAGGCTGGAGCGGCTGGCGAGGCAAGCGACGTCAGTCGGCAAAGAGAGCAGTACCGCCAAAACATCGCTAACATTATTCGCTTCCTCAAGGGCCACCGGCAGGAGATTATCACCACGCTCCAGCGCGGCATGCAGCAGGCTGCTACTAACCGCGAGTTCGAGCGCGCCGCGATCTTTCGCGATCAGCTCCGCGCCATCGAACGCCTCGAGGGTAACCAGAAAGTATTTCTGCCGCGCCCTGAATCATTCGACGTCATTAGCCTGGCCCGGCGCGGCAACTTGGGCGCAGCCAACGTGTTCTCACTCCGCGGTGGCAAACTGCTCAATAAAAATACGTTCCTCCTCAAGCATCGCCGCACGGCTTCCCCGATCGACGTGCTGCGCCAGTTCCTCCTGCAGTACTACCAGGTTGCCCAGGATATACCGGCAACGATTCTTGTGCCGCAGCCGCTGCCCGACCAAGCAGCCATTGCGCAGTGGATCAACGCCGCCGCACCGCCCCTGTTCACCGTGCCGCGCCGCGGCCGTAAGCGGCAGCTGCTGGCCTTAGGCGAGCTCAATGCCCAGCAAACATTGAATCAAGAACAGGCGGTGTTCGAAACAGCCGCCCAGGCCCAGCAGGCACAAACAGAGTTGTTTACCGCGCTTGGTGTAACTCCCGCACCACAAAGCGCGGGGCAGATTGAAACCTACGACATCTCCAACATTCAGGGACGCCTGGCCACCGGCTCGATGGTTGTCTTTGTAAAAGGCCTCCCGGCTAAAACCCAGTACAAAAAGTTCCGGATCCGCACGCAGGACACCCCCAACGACTACGCGATGTTGCAGGAAGTCTTGCGCCGGCGCTTTGCCGGCACACACGATTGGCCGATGCCGGATTTGGTTATCGTCGACGGTGGCAAGGGACAACTTGCGGCGGCACAAAAAGTCCTGGACTCGCTGCAGCTCTCCTCCTCCCTCGCCGCCCTGGCCAAACGCGAAGAGACGCTGTTGAGCGAGGGGAAAGAAATCCAGCTTCCCTACGATTCACCTGCACTCTACTTGCTCCAGCGCATGCGCGATGAAGCCCATCGCTTCACCGTGTCGTACCATCGCCTCCTGCGCAGCAAGCAGCAGCGCCGCTCGCTGCTCGATGAAGTCCCCGGCATTGGCCCGCAGACGAAAAAGAAGTTGCTCAACCATTTTGGCTCACTTGCCGCCATCCGAGCCGCGAGCGAAGAAGATATAAACGCCCTTATTGGCCCGGCGAAAGCAGCAGTCTTACGCGATTACCTGTAAAATGCCTGCCCAAAAAACGGCCTTGACCACAGAACTGAACTAACCTAGCGTAAAAAGCTGAGCTCCTATGCTGTGGCTTAATAGTGTCCTCGTCATTATTGGTATCGCCTTAACCGCTGCCATTCTTATGCAAAGCCGCTCGGCAGGCATGTCGGGCGCTTTTGGTGGCGGAGCCGAGGGCTTTCATGTGCGCCGGGGTAGCGAAAAGGTAATTTTTCGCATGACTGTGGCCCTGGCCACACTTTTCCTCATCACCGCCCTGGCCCACCTCTTTACCTAGATGAATCGCCTGCCGCTCGGCACTGCTCTCGTGATGGTAGTGGTACTCGGTACTTTTCTCCTCAACCGAGCCAGTCTGCAGGCCAGAGACACCATCCGCAAACATCACCTCGAAGATATTGAGCAGGCCTTATATTTTGCCCGCTCGCTGCAGGGCACGTACCCACCGTATGATGCGCCCAGCTGGTGTGGCCGCCTGCAGGATCCAGGAAGCCACGCCGTGCGTGCACAGATCGAAGCAGCGCTGCGCGCCCAAAACGAAAAGTACGCGAACCCCGCCAAGCCATTCCCCACCGACCCACGCG
>DATDVI010000085.1:0-4035 GCA_035290125.1 Candidatus Anderseniibacteriota bacterium | reverse complement strand
CCCCCACCACGCTGCCGACAGACATAACCAAACCGGCCAAGCCAAAGTTCGCCGGCCCCAGGAGGCGAATAACAATAATGCTCTGCACGATACCCAAGGCAGTTGTTACTGCCTTGGTTCCGAGCGAGAACAACTGCGTTTTGGCGAGGTTCACAGCTGGCCTTATATCTTCCGGATGGCCGCTCTGTCAATCACCGCCGCAATAACGGCAATCCGCTTTGCCCAGGAAAACTGCCCGCGGGCTCGCGCTGCCGCTTGTTCACCAAAACGCTGGGCAAGCGGCCTATCAGTCAACAGTCTCGCCAGCGCCTGCTTGATTTCGTCGGCTGAGTCAGGAGGCACCACCAAGCCGGTTTCACCGTCGACGACGGCCGATGCCACACCGCCGGTGACGGTAGCAATCGCTGCCCGGCCGCTGGCAGCAGCCTCCAAGTACACAATGCCAAAACCTTCCAGGTCATCAGCAATCATCCTCGGCGTTAAAGCAAAGAGCTCCGCGCCCTGGTACAGGGAAGGCAGATCATCCTCGTCAACGCGTCCGGTGAAAACTACGCTCTTTTCCACGAATAAATGCCGCGCCAGCTGTGCCAAGTTCTCTTGCTCTGGGCCTTCGCCCGCGATCACGAGTGTTACCGTACCAAATTTTGTTTGATCCAGGTTACTAAAGGCCTCCAGCAAAAGATCAGTCCCCTTCCGGCGGATTAAGCGCGAAACCGATAAGATATAGGGAGGCGTCACCTGATACCGCTGCAAGGTTTGCGCGACCCGCGCAGGAGTTTCCCGGACAAAAAAGCGTTCCTCAACGCCTGGCCATGCTTCCACCAGCTGCTCATCCCGGGCGCCAAGCTGCTGTAAGGATTCTCGTGTTTCGGCATTGATAAAGGTGATGCCGTGGGCCTCCCGCAGAACCTTCTCTAATGTACGCCGCTCCTTCGCCGCCCCCGCCCAGGTTATAATCTCCGTGCCATAAGTGAACACAACATACGGTACGCCTGCGTGCCGCTTAAGCCAACGGGCAGCCAAACCTTCAAATAGCGCCTTCCCGCAGAGCACCACCTCAATTTTCTCACGCCGCACATAGCGATAAAGCCAGAAATACAAAGGAAGCCAGCTTGGTTTGATCCCCGGCCAGAAAAAACGCCGGCGAATAATCGGCACTTCATGGCTACCCCTCGCATCAAGATCGCGCGGTGCGACAACCGTAACACTGCCCGCGGGCAGACTTCGCGCAATGCCGGTTAGATATCTCTCAATCCCGCCAATGCGCGGCGGCCAATTCTCGGCTAGAAGCAGAACTTTCACAGCCGCTCATCTCCAGAAATTAGAACTGAAGAAAACGCCCTGATCCGCTCGATGAGCCTGAGGAAGAACCGTCTCCGCTCCCGCCAAATCGAAATATTGAAAAGCCACTGCTCCCCCCGCTGGAGCCAGATGTGGAGCCGCCGAAAATCCCACTGCCTTCGCTCGGGGCGGTGCCGCCGGATCGTGAGGAGGAGTCACCAAACAGCCACTTCAGCGAAAAAAAGTTCACCAGCACTTGCCCAAAACCGCTGCCGGAAACGCCTCCTGATGTCGGCGGCCGATATCCCGTACCGATGCCGCCTGATGCAGCGCGCAGCGCATCATTTTCCTCAACTGCTAAGACCAGGCTGACAGTTATCAGTGCCAAAAATACGACCAGTATCAGCGCTACTTTCATCGTCGCATCCATAGTGTTTCAGTATGCTTTTACTAACCTTATGCCTTTGTAGTAGTACTGTAAAATTTTCTGCCAGCTCCAACCATCCTTTTTAGCAAATCCGAATGCGCCTTGGGCGCTCATCCCCACGCAGTGGCCCCTGCAGGAGCTGGCGGCGTGGTATGGGTCATCAACTGACTGCTGCAAATGCGGAAACCGGTCCGTCCCCCACACCTCTTTCGCGCTGCGGGTTCGGCCATCAGAATCGGAGAAGTACACGGTCGAAACAGGCACATCGCCTTCGCCGTCGGTGGCAATGATTCCCTTAACCGAAGCAAAAGTGCTGGCCAGCCGCGGCGTGATAATTTCGTACTCGTAACCTCGGTAAATCTGATCATCAGGTGTCTTGCCAATATCGTATCCCCGCGCGTGGTTCCGGCCCCCGTTCACAACTTTGTGGTAGAGCACGTACGTCCGCGCCGCGATGCCGAGCGCTTTCAAATACTCCGCCGGGCCCGTGTCTGATGATTCAGCCAGCCCGCGCAGGTAATACTCCACCCGCAGCTCATTAATTGCCCACAACTCGTTGCAGCCGCTGCACTTACGTGCCTCAATCACACCGCGGAAACGATTGTAGTTCTTCCCGGCAATCGTCGTCGATTTGTCGCTATAACTTTTAATCTGCATGATCGCCTGGTTAAGGGGGACAAACCGGATCTCGCGTTCAGTATCAAAACTGATCCCGCTTCCTCGGACATGGTACTTGCCGCCTGACCAGCTGACCGCGACCCCATCGTCTTTCCCTGCGGTGGCCAAAATCTTTGATCCTCCCTCCCGAATCTGAAATGAACCGTCAGCGGTCACGGTGATCGGGCCGCCGTCGGTGTGATAAATGCCAATACGCACCTGGTCTCCCATCGGGTGATCGGTAATGCCGGCGATTGCCTTACGCGTGGTACCGCTTGCGCTTGCCGCGGCAGCGGCCGTACCGCCGCAAATACCATCGGCCCCCTTACGAGCCCCTTTTGTCTTATGGAACTTCATCGAGTTAATCAGGGCGACTCTCGTCATCACTTCACCGCAACTGATGCGCTTTCGCCACCAGGCTTTCTCAGCAGCCGATGGGTCATTTCCGTAAATTTGAATAAAGAGCGGCAGCGTGTCCTTAATAAGCGTTTTCTTATCCTCCTTGCCGGCAGCAGCCTTCCCGCTCGCCGCTTTAACAGTTGCGCCAATGGTTTTACCTTGGGCTTTCTGGAAGAACATGGCTCCCTGCAACGCGGCAAACGTGTTTTTGTCAATGGTCCGCCCTACCCAGTAGACGTTTTCCGCAGCCGTTGGATTGCGGCTAAAGACTATACGGAAGGCTTCATTCACACGACTGCGCAAATCGGCAGCCTCGATAGGCTGAACCCACCATACTAACCCCGTTGCCACCAAACTGGCAGTGACAACGCTCCTCAGTCTGAAAGTCACAGTCCTATCCTACCAAAAATCAGCCCACATTGACAAAAAGCAGCTTCAGTATATGGTGAACAGTCAATTTTGTGCGACAATAAAACCTATGGCCAGCCAAAACAAGTTAGTGATAGTAATCCCTGCCTTAAACGAGGAACCGACGATTGCGCACGTCATCACCAGTATTCCCCGGCAGATCAGTGAAATTTCTGCCTGTGAAGTGATTGTGGTCGACGATGGTTCAATTGACCAGACCAGTACCCTGGCCAGAGCCGGCGGTGCGCACGTAGTTCGTCACGCGCAGCCAATGGGCGTCGGTGCCGCCATACAGACAGGCTTTCGGGAAGCCCTCGCCCGCGGCGCAGACATTATTGTCAACATCGATGCCGACGGTCAGTTCAATGCCGCCGATATTCCAAAGCTGATCGCGCCCATCCTGCAAGGAAAAACCGAATTGGTGACGTGCTCTCGTTTCGCCGACCCGCGGCTAACGCCGGAAATGCCGGCAATTAAAAAATGGGGCAATCGCTGGATGACGCTAATCATTAATGTTATAACCGGCAAAAGATTCACCGATGTATCCTGCGGGTTCCGGGCCTACAGCCGTGATGCCGCGCTGCGCCTGATTCTCTTTGGGCGCTTCACCTATACCCAAGAAACATTTATCGACCTTGCATTCAAGGGCATCAGTATGACCGAAGTTCCCCTCAAGGTGCGTGGTGTCCGCCAACACGGCCGCTCGCGTGTGGCCGACAACCTCTGGCGTTATGGTTTGAAATCCGCCAGCATAATTTTCCGCAGCGCGCGTGATTTTCGCCCGTTGATATTCTTTGGCATCCCCGGCT
Source organism: Candidatus Anderseniibacteriota bacterium (assembly GCA_035290125.1). Classification (GTDB taxonomy): domain Bacteria; phylum Patescibacteriota; class Andersenbacteria; order UBA10190; family UBA10190; genus DATDVI01. Next base: position 54 of record DATDVI010000085.1, on the reverse strand, counting down.
TGGCCGTCACCGCGGCGGGTTTGCTGAGCGGCGGGTTTCTAGTATGGCACTGGC
>DATDVI010000084.1:0-4178 GCA_035290125.1 Candidatus Anderseniibacteriota bacterium | reverse complement strand
GGAGGGGGACAAAGGGGGGTTCATCAACTCATTCACGTTGATCTCTATCGACTTGATGAGAAAACGGCGGCGAGCGATCCGGCGGTCCAGGACATATTGGAGCGCGTCGGGGAGCCGGGGCGGCTGACGGTGATTGAGTGGGCGGAGAAATTAGGTGAGGCTGTACCGGCTAGAGCAAAACGCTTGCGCTTTCAGCATGGCGAGCACCAGAATGAACGGGTGGTGGATTATGACTAAAAAACAGAAACTCGTTTTACTTGATTCACACGCTCTCATCCATCGGGCGTATCATGCGTTGCCGCCGATGACGGCCGATGATGGCACGCCAACGAATGCGGTGTTTGGGTTTACGACGACGCTGCTGAAAGTGCTCTCGAGCCTCAAGCCGACGCACATTGCCGCGGCGTTTGATCTGAAGGGGCCAACGTTTCGGCATGAGGAATTTGCCGACTATAAAGCTCACCGCGCTAAGGCCGATGATGACCTGGTGGTTCAGTTTGACCTGGTACGCGACGTGGTGCGCGCGTTTAATATTCCCATTTTTGAGCAGGCAGGGTTTGAGGCAGATGATGTGATCGGCACGATTGCAGCTCAGGCGGGTCAGGACATGCCCGTGGTGATTATGACGGGAGATATGGATGCGCTGCAGCTGGTTGATGCGAATGTAAGCGTGCTGATGCCAGGTAAAGGGCCAACGCAGACGGTTGCGTATGACGAACCAGCCGTGCAGGAACGATTTGGTTTTGGGCCGGAGCTGCTGCCGGACTACAAGGGCTTGCGGGGGGACCCCTCGGATAATATTCCCGGCGTGGCAGGCATTGGCGATAAGACGGCCAAGGAGTTGGTTAGTCAGTATGGGTCTATTGAGAAGATTTATGAGCATATCGAAGCGTTGCCGACGCGGGCGAAAACGCGACTCACGGACCAGCAGGAGGCGGCGGTGACAAGCCGGCGCCTCGCGACGATCAGGCGCGATGTGCCGGTGACGTTTGAGTTTAAGGCGGCCGAAGTCCATGACTTTGATCCTGCGACAGTGCGTGAGGTGTTTGCTCGTCTTGGTTTCCGCAGCCTGCTAACCAAAATCCCTGAAAGTAGTCGGCCCGCCTTCGCCCCGCTGGGCGGGGCTTCGGCGGGCAAGCCCGCCAATACTGTTCAAGAAAGCTCGCTTGGGTCCCATGACGTGGTGACGACGGCGACCGAGCGGCGGGCGCTGGCGAAAGAATTATCGAAAGCCAAAGTGATTGCGGTGGATACCGAGACAGATTTTCTTGGCGCCCGCGAGGCGCCGATTGTGGGGATAAGCTTCGCCCTTCGACAAGCTCAGGGTAAACCGCTCAAGGCCTGGTATGCGCCGGTGACGCGGGAGAGTGTGCAGGATTTCAAAAAGCTGTTGGAGAATCCGAAGATCGGCAAAGTTGGGCATAACTTGAAATACGATGTCGAGGTGCTGCGGCAGAGCGGGATTGAGCTGACTGGCATTGTGTTTGATTCAATGATCGGCAGCTACTTGCTGAAGCCGGGCGGGCGGGCGTATAGCCTCGGGCTCGTAGCGGCAGAGGAGTTGTCGTATTCGTGTACGCCCATTGAGACACTTATTGGCCCCACTTCGCCAAGGCTTCGCGGGGCAAGTAAAGGTCAAAAGAGGATGAGTGAAGTGCCGCTAGAGCTGATCGCGGCCTACGCCAGTGAAGATGCGTTAGTGGCGCTGCGGTTGTATGAAGTCCTCGCGCCACGTATCAAGGACGAGAGGTTGACGCGAGTGCTGACGGAGCTGGAGTTGCCGCTGATTCCGGTGCTGGCGCACATTGAGCTGGCGGGGATTGTGATCGACACGGTGCTGCTCAAGCAGCTGTTGCAGCGGGCGCGACGGAAAGTGAAAGCTCTCACCGAGCAGATTTGGCGGCTGGCTGGTGAGGAGTTTAATATCTCTTCGACGCAGCAGCTTAGACGCGTGTTGTATGAGAAGCTGAAACTGCCAACCGTCGGCATCGCCCGCACGCAAACCGGCTACTCCACGGCAGCAAGTGAGCTTAACAAGCTGCACGGGCAGCACGAGATTATTGCCTTGATTGAGCGGTATCGAGAGCTGACGAAACTGATCTCAACGTACTTGGAAACGTTGCCGGAGCAGGTTGATCCGGCGACTGGGCGGCTGTATGCGTCGTTTCACCAAACCGTGGCGGCGACGGGGCGGCTGTCGAGCAGCGGATCGAATTTACAGAATATCCCGGTGCGGACCAGCATGGGCCGGGACATCCGGGCGGCGTTTGTGGCGGCGCGAGGGCGGCGATTGGTGAAAGCGGACTACTCGCAGCTGGAGCTTAGAATAGCCGCCCACATCGCTCAGGACGAAAAGATGCTGGCGGCATTCCGGGCGGGTGAAGATATCCACCGGTCGACGGCAGCGTGGGTGTATGGCATCTCTCCGACGGTAGTTACTGAGGCGCAGCGACGGGCAGCGAAGACGCTGAACTTCGGGGTGTTGTACGGCATGGGGCCGCTGAATTTTTCCCGGGCGGCGGGGGTGTCGGTTGAGGAAGCGCGGTCGTTTATTGAGCGGTATCAGAATCAGTATGCCGGGATTACCCGGTATATCGAGGAGACTATCAGGCAGGCGGAGGAGCTGGGATACACGGAGACATTGCTCGGACGCAAACGGTATGTGCCGGATATTCAGGCGAGAAACCCGCAGGTGCGGGCGGCGGCTGAGCGGGCAGCGTTCAATTTTCCCATTCAGGGCACCGCGGCAGATATTTTGAAGAAAGCGATGATTGAGCTGTATGCGGTGATGCAGTCAGATTTTCCGGCGGCGCGCATGCTGCTGACTGTGCATGATGAATTAGTCTGTGAGGTACCAGTCAAAGCAGTTCCGGCTTTTGCCAAGCAGATGCGCACGGTTATGGAGGGAGTGCTCACGCTTGATGTGCCGCTGGAAGTCGATGTGGCTGTGGGTACTAACTGGCGGGATTGCAGTGCAATTACGTAGGCAATTTTTTTCTAGCCGGCCACGCGCTGCACGCAAGTATTGTACGAAATAATTTTCTGATTTAATTCGGCAATGAGTTTTTTCAGCTGATCGTTTTGACTATTCACTTGCTCAACCAACTGGTTGTACTCGAGCTGCTTGGCGCGAGCTTGGTCAAGCAGCGCCTGGCCTTCGGCCTGTAGTTTTTCACCCCTGTCCCAGTGCTCCTGGGCCTCCTCTTCGCTGCCCTGCTGACGGGCGATGCGGTTGCCCTCCTCGATTTCCCGATTGCCTGCGTCAATTTTGGTGCGCCCAGCTTCAGCCAGGGATTCAAATTCTTGCCGGAGCGGGTCGAGGCGGCTGGTCAGCTTGACGATCGCTTGGCGATCTGTCTCAACCTGCTCAGTCAAGCCGGCCCGGGGCGCCGGACACGTTGAAGCAGGCAGGCCAAAAGTTTGCACGGCCAGCCAGGTGGTCTTCCCCTCGAATGTGCCGGAGCCGGCGGCGACGCCGAGTTCGGTAAAGCCGGGGCTGAGAATATTTTCCCGATGCCCCGGACTGTCCATCCAGGCTTGGACGAGATCGGCGTCGGAGGGATAGTTGCCCAGCGCCAGGTTCTCGCCGACACGGAGGTACTGGTAGCCGGCCGCTGTGGCAACATCGCCCGGCCCCACCCCACCGGGTGAGACGTGCTCGAAGTACTGTTGGGCGAACATGTCGTCTAATTTATTCTGAGCGGCGGCGTCCAGCGTGGCGTTGCTTTTTAAGGTTGGCTGACCGGCCGCGGCGCGGTGGTTATTTGTCTCCTGCAGAATGCCGGCAGCAGTGAGCGTGGCACCGGGCCGATTGAGGAAACCGCGCAAGGGGGGCGGGGTCGAGATTTCTTTTTCGAGCAGGGCGAGCAAGTCGTGTGGCTCACGGCTTATGTGCTGCAGCTGCGCGAGCTGGGCCGGTACATCTGGCCGCATGACTACAAACGCGGCAATAGCGAGGGTTAGCAGCACGAGCGTGATAATAAGGCGAGGCATTGTTTTTAGCATACACTACGATGCTGGTGTTTTTTGTCCGTCGCGGTTGACATTCTAGGAAAACTGTCTATGCTGGCTCTGGGGTTGTACTTTGATTTTTTGTTTTGTGGTTTTTAGGACGTAAGGAGGATTTTGCCTTGGATCAAGTATCAAGACTGGTGAAAAAGGCGATGAAGCTTTATCAC
>DATDVI010000083.1:0-2785 GCA_035290125.1 Candidatus Anderseniibacteriota bacterium | reverse complement strand
GAGCCGCGCCAGAGCGAGGAACGTCGCCTCGCCGAGGTGGCCCGGCAGCAGGGTGTTGATGAAGTGCGGCTGGGCGATGAGTGGCCGGCGGCTGATCTGTATCGCCTACTGGGCGAATTAGATTTTGATGTGCTGGCGTTGGGTTATGACCAGACGCCTCGCGAAAAAACTGTGCGGGAAGAATTGCGGCGGCGAGGGAAAGACACCGTACGCGTCGTGACCCTGCAGCCGTTTCAGCCAGATGAGTATAAATCTTCTCTCGTCCATGATTGATCTGCACCTGCACTCGGCGTATTCCGATGGTGATCTGCCGGTAGCGGCGCTGATTGAGGCAGTGGCCGCGCGAGGTGTGCGGGGCGTGAGCCTGACTGACCACAATGGCGTGTGGGGTAGCGCCGAAGCGCGAGAGGCGTGCGCCGTGCGCGGACTAACGTTTATTGAGGGCATAGAGATATCAGCAGCGTTCGCTGGTTTGGATATTCACATCCTCGGCTATAGGCGAACTTTTGATGCGGTGCGCTTGCACAAAGCGCTGGCGGCTACCCGCGTGGGGTACGAAGCGCGGGCGCGGGAGATGATCGCGCGCGGCCAAGCCGCTGGCTTTCCGCGCCTGTCGTTCGCTGATGTGCAGCAGCGACGTAGCGGGCAGCATGAGCCACTGTATTTGTCTTACGATGTCGCGCGCGAGCTGGTAGACAAATATGGGCTGCGTGCGGCGGAAGCACGAAAACTTACTACGACAGGAGGGGCGTGCCACGTGCCGTACGGCGACTGGGCACTGACGCCGGCGCAGGCAGTGGCTGCCTTGCACGAAGCGGGCGCCCTGGCTTCGCTCGCCCACCCAGGCTTGATCGCTGTCGACGGCGGAGACATGGAGGGGGCTATTCGGGAGATGGCTGCCGCTGGGCTGGATGGGCTCGAGGTGTATCACCCGTACCATGATGAGGCGATGATTGCGCGGCTGCGGCAGTTGGCAGAGCACGATGACCTGCTGGTAACGGGAGGATCCGATTGGCACGGTCCGGGGCGCTACCCGGTGAGTGACCGGGTTTTCGGCCGAATCGGCATTTCTGGCGACGATGAGGAAAAGTTCTTGACGGCCATTGCCGCCTTGTGATAGCGTTGTTTTTAATGATCGCGATAACTTTCAGCCTGGTACTCGTCTTGTTTACTGCGCTCCTGCACTGGAGCCAGCGGCTGGGAGTTGACGTAAGCGCCTCATAAAGAATAGCAAGAGACATTTACCTGAGCCCCTAGCCGAAACGCTTGGGGCTCTTTCGTACTTGTTCCTTTCAGTCTTTGAGGAGGGTAGTTACGTGTACGTACGGACTCGTGCTGAACTTGATTCTTGCTTGGCAGAGCGGTGGAAAAACCAACAGTCCATTCGACGGCGGCGTGATGACTTTGTGCGACGTTACTGCGGCCTGGATGATTTTTCGGCTTTGGTAGACCATCACTGGCGCTCTGTGCTGGCCGAGAGGAGAGCAGTGGGAATTTTGTGTCGTCAGATTGCTTCTATTGCGGTCGAAGATGTCGCTTGCTATCTCGGGTGCTTAGCGCTTGGATTGTCGCCTTGGGCAGGTGAGTTGGTACAAGATGGATTTTATACGGTTAATCCTGACAAGCTGTACCGCGTAAAAATTCCGTGGCTCCGCTGGGCAAAAAAGGGTAATCCGGTGATGCAGTACGAGCGCTTGAGCGATGCTTCAAATGTTCGCTTGGAGGGAATGATTCTTGCTCAGGTCAAAACGCGAGAGGGCATTGCATTGCCCGATTGGCATCACCAGCATCGCGCTAGGGTCTTCGGCAATCGGTATCCTTTTCTCGACATGTCTGCTTTCTTTAGTGATTGCTTGCGACGAGCAACTCGGCGGCCGGCATTCATGTATGCAGAAAGTGATTCTGGCTACGAGCAGCGGGTGCATTGTAACGGCGATCCACTGACGCGTGATTTTCGTCCTCCGGCGGAGTGGTATTACCCGATCTATCTGTCCCTTTTCGTGGACGGTTCTCTTGTTTTACTCGAGAACTATGATGATTCATATGGGGGATCGCTGGGGGTCAAGCGTCTTTTTGAAGATGCGATGAGCCGCATCGAGGCTGTGGTCGGAGTGCGTCCGTTGGTTCTTCAAACGTCAGCCCTTTCGCCGGAGACGTGGCACTTACTGTATTACAATCAGCATTTACTGCATCACTCGCCAGATGCCGAGTCAGCGATCAGGGTTCTATCCCATGAGCGGAATATATCTGCGCTCTTTGAACGAGCGGCTGCGGTTGCCTATCGGATGGGTGCAGTGGTGCCGACGGGGGTATCCGTAGAATGTGTACCAAATTGACTGATGGGGTTGTGCGCTGCATAACCCCTTTTCTCTTGCTTTTTCTGGTATTACAGTGAGTGGATTATGGCTCAGGCAATTAATCTAACGCAACTAGTCGGCGAGCTAATTGCTTTCTCCTATCGGCAGGGTGACCAGGAAGCCGCGACGGCTGATTTCATTATTGCCATTCTCTCTGAGCATGGAATATCGGTTACCGCACACGATTTTTCAACGTCTGTACCACGTGTACGGGAAGCGTTTCTCACCGTGGATGGGAAATCAATCCCTTGCGGAGGGTGCTCTTTTGTCAGCGGTGTTATTGAGGGGAAAGATCATATTATCAGCTCTCTTGTGTGGGCACCGGCATTGCTTGATGTGCCAAATATCAGCTTTAATCCCCAATGTGCAGGTATTTCATTAAGTAATTTTTACTTTGCACCGGCTGTGGCTATTTCGCGCGAGAGTGT
>DATDVI010000082.1:0-4807 GCA_035290125.1 Candidatus Anderseniibacteriota bacterium | reverse complement strand
AGTCGGGACGGGGGGATCGATTCTAGTGATCGGCTCGGCGGCTGGCGTGGTGGCGATGGGCATGGTGCCGGAGTTGACGTTTACCAAGTACCTGAAGATTGCCAGCGTGCCGGCGCTCATTGGATTTTTGTTGGCGGTTGGCGCTTGGATCGTGCAGTATCAGCTTTTCTTTACGTAGTGTGCTATACTAGCGTGAACGTTGTGGATTACTCACGCTATGGCTAAACAAACGAGCGGGAATAATACGATGAAGTGGGCACTGCTTGGTGTCGTGGTGGTTTTGTTTGTCGCGGTGCTCTATCTGGTTGGTGGCGATTATCTGACAGCATCGCTGACGGGTCCGGATGTGGGCAGCAACTATAATCCGTTAGTCCGCCATCAGGAGAGCCAGAACGAGTGCGTGGATGATGGCTCGCAGTTTTGTGAAGAATCAGGTTTTACGAAAGAATTTACGCTGGGGTATATCTTTGGCCGCAAACGCACCGGCAAGGGGCTGGACTCGGTACCGCTGTATTCTTGCGCCAACCGGCGCGGGCGGACGTTCCTGGTCACGAAGGATTTAAGCGAGTGTAAAGACACTCGGGCAGCGAAGATGACGCGCTACCAGCTGGGTTTTATTGCGACGACAAATACGTTCGAGGCGCCGACGGCGCTGTATCGCTGCTTCAACAAGAGTTCTAAGAGCATGATTCTAACGGATGACCCGGATGAGTGCGCGTTGGCCGAGTATGGGGAAGCGGAGCAGCTGGGGTACGTCGCTTCGGCGGGGCACTTGCCGCAACGGCGCTTGAATGAGTTTTGCGGAACGGTGCAGACGGAGTGCAGCAAAACACCCAATCGTGTACCGGCGACCGTGTGCGCTGCTCGCGAGAGCTTCTGTAAAGGGCCCAGCTAGTGTTTTTGGAATAAAAAAAGAGCCTCGCGTCTTTTGGTTAAAAGATGCGAGGCTTGATGGTTTTGCAATGTGCGTGTTTACTTGATAACGGCCTCCCGGCACTTGGCTAAAAGATCCGTAACTGCCGCAGCAGCAACAGTGGCTTTTTCCTGGAAAGCCGGATTTTTAGGGTCGAGCTCTAGTTGATTGAGCCAAAGCTGTGTCGAGAGCGTAGCGTAGCGCAACGCTTCAGGACGAGCAGTGAGGCGCTCGAGAGCTTGAGACATCCAAAAACATGCGGCGGCACGATGGTGCCAGTTGCTTACTTCTCCGTAGTGCGCCAGCGCAGCGGTGAACGTACCAACAGCCATCTTGAGATCGCGACGATTGCGCGCCTTGTCCAGAAAGAAGCGGCCAACGTTATGTAGCAGATTAGCAACCTGGACATCGTGGCTAGCTGCGTTGGCGTTCTCAATGAACACTTCAGCAATCTTCCACACATACGCATGCGATATGCCACAATCGCGATCTCGAGCCCGGATGGTCAAGGCGTTGGCGGCATCGACATCGTGTCCGAGTTGGCTCACGATTTCCTCGAGCTCGGCATCGTCGCGGTGAGCGGCTGAGTAGGCGCGGATGTAGGCTCTGCATCGCAGCGCTGAGGTGTCGTCTCCAGCTTGAGAAATAGCCTCGAGTGCCTCGTCGTATTTCTTTTGGCGGTAATGGCACCAGGCTCGCCGGGCATATAGCTGCCGCTTTTCTTCGTCGGGAGGTTCAGCCCCTAAAGCCTCCTGGATAGCCTCTAGGGCAGCGTCGATTTGGCCCGCTTCATACAATTTCTTGATTTCTGGGACTGTCAGAGCCATTTTTTCTACCTTTGTGCTTGAGTTGAATTTGAGAGGACACCTGGAACGTCCAGGAGGTTGCTATTATTTCTGATTTTGGCTATGTTGTCAATCTTATAGTTTCCTCCCCTTACTCCGCCAGCTGGCGGAGGGGGAGAAAACGACGCGCGCTCTCCCTATGCAGGGAGAAAGGGTATACTCAAACTATGTTTAGCAAAGTAGTGCTGCTTGTAATACTCTCGCTCATGGCTGGAGCGGTCGCTGGCTACTATATTGGCTACGATCACGGCTTTGAGAAAGCGGTTGTCCAGCCGCCGGATTTGCTGCCAGACGGAGAAGCGGTCTATTGCACACAGGATGTGCAGGAGTGCCAGGATGGGTCATACGTTGGCAGAATAGGGCCGAATTGCGAATTCGCGCCTTGCCCGGGGCAGTAGCGCTTGTTACTATCGATTCATGAATAAAGCGGAGGCACGGCATGATGTTGTTATCCAGCCTACGGTGCTGGCGGAAGATGAGCGCGGCGTGATTGAGCGCCTACTCCAGGGGGATTTTCAGAGCGTGCTGCGGACGACACAAAAGAAAGGGACAATTAGAGCTAATCATTATCACAAGCATGATTCACACACGGGCTACGTGGTAACTGGTAAAGTCCACTATATGACGCGGCCTGTCTTAACCGACACGACGACGGGTAAACTAGTGGTGGCCGATGAGTCTTACCAGAAGATATATATTGTCGAGCAGGGACAGCTTTTTCATACACCGCCTATGGTGGCGCACGCGACCGTGGCGCTCGAAGATACGGATATTTTGTACTTCACGCCTCGATCGGGCCAGCAGGGAGAGTACGAGAATGACGTGATTCGGGTGGAGTTGATTAGTCCCGCCGACGCTAAGGCTTTGGCCGAAAAGCATGCAGCAGGTTCAAATTAGGCAGATCTACACCACGCGTTCGGATTGCCGGATGTGCGGGAGTACGCGGCTGACGCGGGTGTGGTCGTTTGGCTTAACTCCGCTCGCCAATGCCTATATGCCCCCTTTCGACGCGGCTCAAGGTAAACCGGAGGCGGTTGAGGAGGCATGGGTGGCGCTTAACGTTTATTACTGCGAAGCGTGCTCACTGGTGCAGCTTCGCGATGTGGTGGATCCGAAAGTATTATTTGACCATTATTTATACGTCTCTTCGACCTCGCCGACGTTTGTGCAGCATTTCGAGGATTACGCGGCTAGCCTGATTGAGCGTTTTAGCCTCACTGAGAAAGATTTCGTCGTTGATGTGGGCAGCAATGATGGGATTTTACTCAAGCCCTTGCAGGCGGCGGGGGTGCGCGTGCTGGGGGTGGACCCGGCCGCTAATGTCGCCCAGATTGCCAATGCAGAGGGAGTACCGACACGGGCTGATTACTTCACGCCAACCGTGGCCCGCGAGATTGCGGCGGAACAGGGCAAGGCGCGGGTTATTACGGCGAACAATGTATTTGCTCACACCGATGGGGTTGATGTTTTTACGGAGGCGGTGAAAGAACTACTGGCCGAGGACGGCGTGTTTGTGTTTGAAGTGCAGTACTTGGGAGATCTTATTACCAATAACCTCTTTGATATCGTCTACCACGAGCACGTGAACTATTACTCCGTGCATCCGCTGATCAGATTTTTTGAGAACATGGGCATGGACGTTTTCGATGTGGAGCGGGTGCCGGTGCATGGGGGGTCGATTCGGGTGTTTGTTACCCCCTCTCCGCCAGCTGGCGGACTCCCCTTGGTAAGGGGGAGAACTAAGCGACTCCAGCAGTTACTCACCGAAGAGCAAGAGCAGAGGTTAACGACGGTGCGGCCGTATCAGCAGTTTGCGGCGCGGATAGCCGATAATAAGCAAAAATTGCGGGCGCTGTTGACTGATATTGCGGCGGCGGGAAAGCGCGTGGTGGGCTACGGAGCACCAGCTAAGGCAACGACGCTGTGCTATGCTTTTGGTTTGAATAGGGAAGACTTAGACTATGTTATTGATGACTCGCCACTTAAACAGGGCCTGGTGATGCCGGGGACGCACATACCCATTGTTGGGCCGGAAGCTTTGTACGAGCATGCGCCCGATTACTGCCTTATCTTGGCCTGGAATTTTGCCGAGCCGATTATGCAGAACCACCAGCGTTTCACTGAAGCCGGCGGGAAGTGGATTATTCCTGTGCCGGAGCCTAAAATCGTATGATTCAGCCCATTATTCAGGAAGATATTGAGACGATTGCCGCGGGGATTGCCACGGAGGCGCCAAAGCTGGACGGTAAGACGATTCTGATCAGCGGCGGGGCCGGATTTTTGGGCAAGTATTTTTTGGGAGTTTTTGATCACTTGAATCGAAACGTTCTCTCTCTGCCATGCCGGGTTATTTCGGTTGATAATTATATTACCGGTAGTAAAGACCCGGAGTTTGATGTTAAGAGCGAGCATGTGCTCGACGTGTGGGGCGACGTGACGTACCCGCTGCCGGTTCGAGAAGATATTGACTACATCATCCACGCAGCCGGGCTGGCCTCGCCGGTGTATTACATGAAATACCCGCTGGAGACGATTGAGAGCGCGGTGACTGGGGCAAAAAACCTACTAGAATTAGGGCGTAAAAATGATTTGAAGGGTTTCTTGTTTTTTAGCTCGAGCGAGATTTATGGGGACCCGGATCCGAAGAGCGTGCCGACGCCAGAGACGTATCATGGTAATGTGTCCAGCGTGGGCCCGCGAGCGTGCTACGACGAATCGAAGCGGCTGACGGAGACTATTTGCAGCATCTATCACCAGAAATACGGGATGCCGGTTAAGATGGTTCGACCATTTAATGTGTTCGGTCCGGGGATGAAGCACGACGATCGCCGGGTGGTGCCGATGTTTGCTTACCAGGTGCTCAACGGGCAAACACTGCCAGTCCACGGCGATGGGCACCAGACGCGGACGTTCTGCTACATTACGGACGCGATGACCGGCTTTCTGAAAGTGCTGCTGGCGGGCAAGCCAGGGGAGGCATATAACATTGGGAACGAAGATAATGAGATTTCGATGCGCGATTTAGCACAGATTTTTGTGGACGCCCGCC
>DATDVI010000081.1:0-3298 GCA_035290125.1 Candidatus Anderseniibacteriota bacterium | reverse complement strand
AGCCCACGCCATAAATACACGAAACCGATGCCACTACAATCACATCGCGGCGGGACAGCACCGCTTCCATGGCCGCGTGGCGCAGGCGATCAATTTCTTCATTAATGTTGGCGTCCTTCGAAATATACGTGTCGCTGCGCGGAACATACGCTTCTGGCTGGTAGTAATCGTAGTAGGAGACGAAGTATTCCACCGCATTATCCGGAAAAAATTCCTTAAATTCGCTCGTCAGCTGCGCCGTGAGCGTTTTGTTATGGCTCATGATGAGCGCCGGCTTCTGCAGCTTCTCGATCAGTGCCGCCATGGTGTATGTCTTACCAGAACCGGTGACACCGAGGAGTGTTTGTCGGCTCATACCGCTCTTGATGCCAGCGGCCAATTTAGCAATCGCCTGGGGCTGATCCCCGGCGGGCTCAAACGGCGCTTTTAAGATGAATTTTTGAGACATATAGCTGCAGAGTATCGCTAAAGGACTCACGAGGCTAGGTAATAATTACTTTTTGGCTTAATTTACTTATTATTTGTCAATGTCGGCAAATCTGTTTAGCCTTCATACATTTGTCCCCTTAGCTTCGGCCAGTTTCTGCAGTGGCGTCAAACCGTTAAGTCCCAAGTGCGGACACTCCTCGTTGTACCAGCGCGCGTAGGCGCGCTGTTTGCGTGCTGCTTCACGTACAGTAGTGAAGTGTACTTTGTTCCAGAACCGCTCGCGGTCGTTGCGATGGCTTCGCTCCACCTTCCCGTTGTACTGCGGCTTTCCTGGTGGGATGAGGTAGTGCGTGAGGCCGAGTTCCGCACACGTGCGGTCGAAGCGGTGGAGTTTGGGTTTGAGTGGGTTCGCGCTCTTCGGGTAGCCCACGTAGTAGTTGGTGAAGATGGTGGCATTGTCCGTCTTCACCGCCTGTACTGGGAAGGGTGCCGCGGCCACGACCAGGCGCAGGAACTGCACAGCCGTGCGGTTGTTTTGCTCCTGCGTCACCCACAAGTACCGCCACCGCGTGCAGCAGTCGATAGCGGTGAACTGAAACAGCCATTTCCCCTTGAATTTCCGCACGTAGACGACGTCAATCTCTACCAGCTCACCCGGGACGGTGGTCTTGGGCTGCCAGACAACTTTCCTCTTGAGACGCTTCGTGGTTCGGGACAACCCTTCACGCTTCAGCAGCTTGGCCAGTCCGCTGGCTGACACGGTGATGCCCTCGCGCTTGAGCAGATGCACCAGCACATCCGGGCCCAGGCCCGTGGCGGCCCGCAGCTGCCGGACGCGCCGGACAAGCTGTGTCGAGTATTGTTGCTGGTGTGTGTGCGGCCGACGAGAGCGGGGCAGGAGGCCTGCCGTGCCGTACCGTTGGTACGCTGCTACCCAACGCTTAAGGGTGCGGTACGTAAAGGGTGAGACGGCGCTCATCTCGGTGAGCGTTCGTGTGCCGGTAAGGTAGGGCCTAATCCACCGCAGCCGCTCCGCGGCTGCATCCTCAGGAAGTGTTTGCGACATATCTCCCACCCTAGGGCTTGAGGGGACATATGTATGTGGGGAGTACCCGGTAATATTGACAAATATATATTTATGTGATTATATGGAGGGCGATCAAACTGATCGTACCCTCACAATATCTCGTGTGTTAATAGAGGAGACTGTACTATGCGCCTACTACTCTTTAGCGATCTGCACTGCGACGCCGTCGCCGCTCAAAATCTCGTCGAGATGTCGCGCCATGCCGATGTTGTCATCGGCGCTGGCGACTTCGCGATCAATAGAAAAGGATTACCAAAGGCCATCAATTCACTCGCCGCCATTGATCGCCCAAGCATACTAGTGCCCGGCAACAATGAATCGTACGAAGAACTGGTAAATGCCTGCAAAGCATGGCCAGCGGCGAGAGTATTGCATGGTTCAGGCACAGAAATCGATGGCATCAAGTTCTGGGGTGTAGGCGGTGCCATTCCGATCACTCGCTTTGGGCCTTCTAGCTATGATTTCTCGGAAGACGAGGGCAGGCAGCTTCTGGCTGACTGTCCTCACGGCGCAATCCTGGTGACGCATTCGCCACCAAAAGGGATCGTGGATCAAACGCTTGACGGCCAAAGTCGCGGGAGCGTGGCCATTCTCGAGGCTATTGCAAGGTGCCAGCCGCCACTGGTGGTCTGCGGTCACATCCACCCCAATGCGGGACAATCTGAGGTAATTGCTTGCACCCAGGTAACGAACGCTGGTCCGTACGGAATTTGGTGGGATAGCAGCAAAAAATAGTGCCCCAATGACAACTGTCATCTGGGGCTTTTTCTTTGGTTACAACTTGATATTGCCAGTAACAATCAGTCACTGCTTTGCCTTAGTTTACCTTTGGGTCAATTAAGATACACTTTGAAGAAGATAAATCGTTCTTTTCAACCTGGAGGCTGCTGGTGAGCAGAAAACAAGACCTTGACGTAAAGACGCTATCGATAGGTGCCCTACGACGCGAAGTGATGAAGCTGCGCAGCAAGATCCGCTGGCATCGTGATCGAAACGAAAATCAACGCTGTCATCATTGTGACTTGGAGCTCTATAGTGTGCTGCCGGAGGAGAAACCGGCCGGCCGCATGACTCAAGCGGAGGAAGTGATCCTGAAGAAATGTAAGCGGTATATCCGACGGCAACAGTGCGTTCTTCACGGCTGCACTGGATCCTAAAACCAAGAAAGGAAGGTTAGTATGGCCATTCTCACCACGTGCAGTGAATGTCCCGCCCAGGTCACAGCGTCTGTCAGCGACTACCACCCGCTGTGTGAGAATTGCATGCGAAAGCACGGCTGGAAGCCCTGGGAGGAAATGACCCTCGAAGAGAAGGTCGAGGATTTGAATCGTAGAGTAAGTAACGTTGCCTCTCGCAATGCGATCATCGGTTGAGCTCTCTTTTCCGCCTCTGCGAAAGCCGAGGCGGCTTTTTTATGATCGAAAAGATGCTTTATTGCTGAGATAACGCAATGCCTCGGCAATATTTAAGGCATCATCAAGTCCTTGGTGGGCAGTGTGCGTATTCTTTTTGCCGAAGGCTTCAACGATGGTGCTGCTGTAGTAATTATCCGCGGGAATGCCATGCTCTTTAAAAAATTCTCTCATGTTATTAAAGCGGTTGGCTTCAAAAGGGTTGGGCACATGTTTGAGTCGGCAGTTTTCAGCAATGATCTCGCCGTCCTTTCCCCAGCAATACAGCTGGTCATTGCCACAAAACGTTGCGAAATTTTTTAGCGCCTCGTGGTAAGGCATGCCCTTGTCGCGTACATCTGCAGCTGTGATACCCGTCAATTTGGTGGTG
>DATDVI010000080.1:0-4237 GCA_035290125.1 Candidatus Anderseniibacteriota bacterium | reverse complement strand
CCGAGCGGCGATTTTTGGATCACCTGGAAAAACAGATTTATGCGCTGTATCCCGAGGCGGCGGTGGTCGCGGCTGACGAATACACGATTTTTCAACCCGACGACACTATTCGGACTGGCCAAGTGAAATTGCGGCGCAAGGAGCATGTGCCGATTGCGACATTTCGGGAAATGACGGTTGATCCCTTACTCGCACTGACGGGGGCGCTGGCGAAGATTCGGGCGGGAGACGCTGCGGTGGTGCAGCTCGTGTGCCGCCCGGCAGCGGGAAAAGTACGTCGCCGGGGTCGGGAAGCGGCGCGGCGGACTGTGCGGGGGGAACAGAGCGATGTCGAACGGCGCTCCCGGTTGGCCGAGGCTAGTGCGGGCTTCACCAAGACACGGCAGCAGCGGGAAAAAGCGGAAGCGAAAGCGGCGCAGTTAACACCGCGGGCGCAGGAGCGGGTGGAGCTGGTCGAGGCGAAGCAGACCCAGGAGCAGTTCGCAGTCAATATTCGGCTGGGAGTCTCGGCCCGCGGGGCCCAGGAGGCAGAACACATTTGGCAGGCGGTGCGGGGGGCGTTTGCGCAGTACGATATTCCCGATCTTAACGGCTTGGTGGTCCGGTCGGTTCCGCGCTCGCAGACTTTTCTGCGGGACCTCATTTTCCGGGTGCCGCGCGACCGGACTGCTGTTACCTTAGGGGCGAGCGAGTTGGCCTCCTTGTTTCATTTTCCCTTACCGGGGACCAAGACGCCGAACATTCTGTGGCGAGGAGCGAAAGCAGCGCCCGCACCGCCGGACTTGCCTGCGGACGGTGTGTTGCTTGGGCACAATCGATACCGGAGCATTGATACACCAGTCTATTTTGCCCCGGATGATCGGCGGCGACATCTCTACGCCATTGGCCAGACAGGCACGGGCAAAACGACGCTGTTTTTAAACATGATTGTCCAGGATATTCGCGCCGGACACGGGGTTGGCGTGATTGATCCGCACGGGGACTTGATTGAGGATATCCTGCCGCATATACCTACGGAACGCGTGGACGACGTGATTCTATTCGATCCGCGCGATACCGAGCGTCCGCTGGGCTTCAATATCTTGGAAGTGCACGATGAGGGGCAGCGTGACCTCGTTGTCAACGAAGTAGTGCAGATTTTGCAGAAGCTGGCGGCGCGGCTTAACCCTGAGTCGATTGGGCCGATGTTTGAACACTATCTACGCAATGCTCTGTTGGCCCTGACCGAACACGGGGGCATGACGCTGCTCGACGTGCCGCGGATGTTTGTCGACGCTGCGTTTCGGACCCAGGTACTCACGCGGGCGACTGATCCCACGGTGCAGCAGTTCTGGCAGCAGGAATTTCAACAGTCACAGCGCGGGCAAATGTCGGCTGATATGCTGAGCTACGTTATTAGCAAGCTCGGCCGCTTCGTCGGCAACCGGACAATGCGCAACATGATCGGCCAGGCAACGTCCAGCTTTGATGTGCGCGAGGTGATCGATAAGCAGAAAATCCTGCTGGGTAATCTGTCGAAAGGCAGCCTGGGCGATATTAATTCCGACCTGCTGGGCTTCGTGCTGGTAGCGAAATTGCAAATTGCGGCGCTCTCTCGCGCCAATGTGCCGGAGGCGAAGCGGCCCGACTTCTACCTATACTTAGACGAGTTTCAAAATTTTACGACGGACAGCATCGTGACTATTTTGTCGGAGGCGCGAAAATACCGGCTGAATTTAAACCTGACGCACCAGTTTGTGCAACAGCTCGACGACGCCATTCGCGAGGCAGTGTTCGGCAACGTGGGCACGATGGTGGCTTACCGGGTGGGCGCGGAGGATGCGGAGAGTCTGGTGAAGCAATTTGAGCCGGTGTTTGGCGAGTATGACTTGCTCAACCTGGAGCGTTTTGCGGCGGTTATTCGGCTGCTCGTGGCGGGCACGCCGCAGCGCGCGTTTAGCCTGTCGGCGGCGCCCCCGCCAACGGGGGGAGCTGCAGAGATGCGGGAAGCCGTGCGGCGGCATTCTCGTGCGGCGCACGGGCGGCCGGTTGCTCAAGTGGAGCAGGAGATCCTGGCTCGTTTCCAGTATGGCAAAACGGATGGCGGGGCGGCGCCGCCAGATAAAGGCGACTATTTAAGCGAGTCGCTGTTTGATATTGGGTAGTATGGCATTTTTCAGTAATCCTCTGCGTCGATCTGCCCGAGATCAAGAAAGTGCCGGGCGGGCGATGGACGCGGGGCCGACTGACCCGCTGGCCCGCTTTAATCCTTTCAAAGCAGGAAAGGATCCTTGGTTAGTTGAGTGGCAAAAGCGGCGCCAAGCCGTGGCGGATCAGTACTGGCGCGATAAGCGCAGCTTGCTTAAAAAGAAGCGGTACGCTGGCAAGCAATTGCGCGAGGAACTCAAGCGGCGCAAGGAAGAAGCCGAGCGTTACTATGGTTTGACCCGCATGCGAGCCAATGACGCGCAGAGAAGCCAGGCCGAGCGGCGCAGCGAACTCAAGTTCGAGGCGAAAGAGCGTGAGCTACAGCGCAAGTTTGACCGGGGCTGGCGGGGGCAACTGCGAGGATTGCAGCGCGGCCGTGATCAACAGAAGCGAGGGGTCACCAAGCAGATGCGGCGTGAGTATCGGGCATCTCGCGACTGGTGACTTGACGTCGTGTAGTGGGAGTGCGAGTATAGTACACTCACTCTATGACTGTTGCCCTTGATACTATTGTGCGCCTGGCGAAGCAACGGGGCTTTATTTTTCCTGGCTCCGAGATGTACGGCGGACTGGCCAATAGCTGGGATTATGGTCCACTGGGAGCGCAGCTCAAAAAAAATATTAAGGATGAGTGGTGGCGCATATTCGTGGAGCGGCGGAGCGATATGTATGGCATTGACCCGGCCATTATTATGAACCCCAAAGTGTGGGAAGCCTCGGGCCATGTGGCGGAGTTTACCGATCCGCTGGTGGAATGTAAAAAATGTCACCAGCGCTTCCGTGCCGACCAAATAGCGGGGGTGTGCCCCAATTGCGAGGGAACAGATTTTTCACCCGCACAAAAGTTTAACTTACTCTTTAAAACATTTATTGGCCCGAAAGAGGATTCGTCCACAGTGGCGTATTTGCGGGGCGAGTTAGCCCAAGCCATGTTTGTTGATTATCCCTATATCCGGCAAACCATGCGCGCTAAACTGCCGTTTGGTATTGCGGCCCAGGGTAAAGTGTTTCGCAACGAAATAACGCCGGGGAATTTCACTTTCCGCACACGCGAGTTTGATTTGATGGAGTTTGAATATTTTGTAAAAGAGGATGATTGGGAGCAGTGGTTCGAGTATTGGCGAGGAGAAATACAGGCGTGGCTCAAGCATCTGGGCGTCGATATGTCCCATGTTCATGAAGTGGAAATTCCGGATAGTGAGCGGGCTCACTATAGCAAGCGCACGATCGACTTTGAGTATGAGTACCCGTTTGGCCAAAAAGAACTCTACGGCTTAGCCTACCGGACTGATTTCGACCTGAAACGCCATGCTAAAGCTACGGGGGCGGTGTGGGGCGACTTACCACATGTTATTGAGCCAACCTTTGGCGTGGATCGTTCGGTGTTAGTGACACTGCTTGAAGCTTATGACGAAGAAAAGGTGGAGGGCGAGACGCGGGTTATTTTGCGGTTGCCAGCGTGGGCAGCGCCAGTGCAAGTGGCGGTGTTGCCGCTATCTAAAAAACCTGAACTTGCGGAGGTAGCGCAAAAGATCGCGCAGCGCCTGGCGGCGCGCTGGAGCGTGGATTACGATGAAACACAATCAATCGGTAAGCGGTACCGGCGCCAGGATGAAATTGGCACGCCCTATTGCGTGACGGTTGATTTTGATTCACTGCAGGATCAGCAGGTGACGATTCGTGAGCGCGACAGTATGCGACAGGAGCGTGTCGGCATAGCTGCTCTTGAAGCTATTTTCTATGAGCGACTGGCCACTCATTAAGAAGACGTTGCCGGGGGGCCTGCGGGCGGTGCTGCTGCCGCGCACCGAGGGGGCGACGGTCACCTTTATGGTTTTGATCGGCGTAGGGTCGCGCTATGAAACGCCGAAGCAATCGGGGCTGTCCCACTTTCTGGAGCACATGTTTTTTAAGGGGACGGAGCGGCGGCCCACAACGAAAGAAATTGCCGAGGCGATTGACAACATTGGCGGTGAATCCAATGCGTTTACGGGCGAGGAGTATACCGGGTACTACGTGAAAGTCGCGGCAGCGCACCTGGCAGAGGGTG
>DATDVI010000079.1:0-13762 GCA_035290125.1 Candidatus Anderseniibacteriota bacterium | reverse complement strand
TTACGGCGGATGCCGTATTGCTTCCCGCGTCTTCAGCCCCCGCAGCTGTCAGGGCGCGCGTGCGGGCGCTGGGCTTTACCGGGGGGTGGGGAACAGCTAGCCTCGTGACGGTACGCGAGCGGGGTGTTGCTGCGCCCTGGCTGGGGTTGCTTGGCTTGGGGCCACAGGGCCAAGCGCCTGAGCATATCCGCGAGGGGATGCGCCGGGCGGTGGCGCAGGCTACGCGAGAATCGCGCCGACACGGGGTGCGTGTGGTTGTGGTTGATCTACGCAAACAAACAGATGCAGCTGCGCTGGCTACAGCTGCAGTTGAGGGCGCCGTGCTCGCCAACTATCGCTTTACGGAACATTCCACACGGTTGCAACAGCAGCAGCGGCAGCAGGCAGTGCGCCGGCTGTACATTTTGGTTGCGGCTCCACAGCAGGCCGTGGTGCGCGCAGCATTGCGTGAGACGCAACAGATTTTGCCGGGCGTGTTGCTGGCCCGCCAGCTGGTGAATGAGCCCGCGGAGCACATGACACCAGTAGCGCTGGTGCGCGCCGCGCGCGAGGTGGCGAAGAGCGCGCCAGAGATTTCGGTGAAAATTTTGGATCGCGCGGCGGCGGCCAAGCAAAACTTTTCGGCTTTTCTTGCCGTGGCGCGTGGTTCGCAGGAAGAGCCATACGTTATTCACTTAACTTATAAGCCACGGCGAGCAGCGCAGGGGAGTGCGCCACTGAAGAAAATATTTCTGATCGGCAAGGGCATTACGTTTGATTCTGGGGGACTCAGCTTAAAGCCAGGGAGCACCATGGAGTCAATGAAGATCGACATGGCGGGTGCGGCGGCAGTGCTGGGAGTCTTTTCGGTGTTGGCTAACGTGAACGTGAACGTTGAGGTGCAGGGGGTGATTGCTGCCTGTGAGAACATGCCGAGCGGTACCGCCTATCGGCCGGGGGATGTGCTGAAGACGAAGAGCGGAAAAACGATTGAAGTTTTTAGTACAGACGCTGAGGGGCGGGTGACGTTGGCCGATGCGATGACGTATGCGCTTGAGCAGCAGCCCGACGCCATGATCGACGTAGCAACGCTGACCGGCTCCAGCGTCGTGGGGTTGGGTGAAACCCACGCCGGGCTGTGGAGTTCATCGACTGCACTGGGTGAAGCGCTCCTTGGCGCGGCGCGGGAAGCTGGCGAGGGGCTGGTGCTTTTACCTTTACCCGAGGAATACAAGCCGATGATTCAAAGCCAGGTGGCTGATTTGCGGAATACGGCTACAACCCGCTACGGCGATGCGATTATGGCCGCGCTCTTTTTGCAGGAATTTTCCGGCACGGTACCGTGGGCTCACCTTGATATTGCCGGGCCAGCGTACGCCGAGCGCGAGATCTTGCCCTACTGGCAGCATAACTGCGCGACCGGGTACGGGGTGCGCACACTGATCGAGTTTCTCAAAAGCTACCAGCCTTGAGCGCGTGGCAGGAAAACGTGGCTTTGGCGCAGTATACGAACATCGGCCTGGGCGGGCCGGCACGATTTTTTGTATCGATTCACGAAGCGAAAGACCTCACGGAGGCTCTGGTCGCGGCGCAGCAGCGCAACCTGCCTGTGCATATTCTGGGTGGTGGCAGCAACACGGTATTTGCCGATCAGGGTTTCGACGGTTTGGTGATTCATATCGCTCTCCGCGGCATTGACTGGCGGCCGCAGGGTGAGAGCATGCTGGTAACGGTAGGGGCGGGCGAGGATTGGGATGCACTGGTGGCCGAGACGGTAGCGCGTAACCTGGCTGGCCTCGAGTGTTTGTCGGGTATTCCGGGTGTGGTGGGGGCGACGCCGATGCAGAACGTCGGGGCCTATGGGCAGCAGGTGTCAGATGTTATTACGAACGTTACGGTGCTGGACCGCACTACGCTCACCGAGCATAATTTTTCTAATGCCGACTGCCAGTTTGGCCATCGTGACAGCCTGTTCAAAAGTTCAGCCGTTGACCGTTTTGTTATTACCTCGGTTACGTATCGGCTCACGCCCAGTGGTCCGCCAACACTGAAATATCCGCAGGTGCAGGCGGTCGTGGGTTCCTCGCCGAGCTTATCGGAAGTTCGGGAGGCAGTGCTGACGCTGCGGCGGCAGAAATCGATGGTGGCTGATCCGCAGGATCCGCACTCGCGATCCTGCGGGTCGTTCTTTGTTAATCCTGTTATGTCTGACAGCGAGCTGCAGTCTCTTATCCGGCGCTACCGCGCGCTGGGTGGGGAGGATGACGTGCCGGTCTTCATCGAGGGTGACCTACTTAAGGTGCCCGCGGCCTGGCTGATTGAGCACGCTGGCTTTGCCAAAGGCACGCGCCGCGGCGGCGTTGGCATTTCGCCCAATCACGCGCTGGGTTTGGTTAACTATGATGGGACAACGCAAGAGCTGCTGTCGCTCGCGAGCGACGTTCAGCAGGGAGTCTTAAAAAAATTTGGTCTCAGGCTGGTACTCGAGCCAGTAGTGGTCGCAGCAGCAGCGAGAGGATAAAAAACGCGGTACTGACCAGAATAATGGTGGGGCCGGAGGCGGTGTTCAAGAAAACGCTGGCGAGCATACCAACAATGACGGCGACCACATTCAGCCCCACGCTCAGCAGAAACATGCTGGCGAGCGAGCGAGCCAGGTTGTGGGCGCTGGCGGCGGGGATGACGAGGAGTGCCGTGACCAGAATGACGCCGACCAGCTTAATGGCAAGGGCAATAACGGCGGCGAGGGTCAGCAAGAATAAGGTTTCGTGCAGCGCGACTGGTATGCCCTCGGCTTTAGCGAGCGAGGGATTAAACGCAATGCTGATAAACTTTTTGCCGAAGAGCGTGAGGATAGTGAGCGTGACTGCTGTGACGATGAGGGTGAGCACAATATCCATGGTGCCGACGGTGAGAATGTCGCCAAAGAGGAAACTGAAGAGGCTGGCTTGGTAGCCGGGGGTGAGCTGGACGAGCACGACGCCGATCGCGACTGAGGCGGAAAAGAAGACGCCGAGAATGGTGTCGAGGGGGAGGCGACTGCGGTGCTGCAGTGTCGCGATGGCGGCAGCAACCAGGAGCGTGTAGCACAGCGCGCTGAGAAACGGATTCACATTCAGCAGGAGCCCGAGGGCGATGCCGGTCAGCGCGGCATGGCCAATCGCATCGGAAAAGAACGAGAGGCGCCGCAGGACAATGAAGACGCCGAGGATGGCCATGAGTGCGCCCAGCATCAGCCCGATGAGTAAGGCGCGCTGGAAGAACGGTGTCGTTACAATCCCCAGGTCAACCATGGCGGTGTTCGGTAAAGTGTCCCATGGGTGAGCCGTACATGCGCTGCAGCGTCTCGTTGGTGAGGACCTGGTGGGGAATACCCGCACAGACAATTTCTTTGTTGAGGCACAGCACCTGGTCGGCATACTGCATGACGATCTGCAGCTCGTGGCTAATGATCACCAGCGTCAGGCGCTCTTCGGCTTTGATCCGGTGCAGCAGCGGGTAGATTGTTTCCTGCCCCTGGAAATCGATGCCGGCGGCTGGCTCATCGAGCAGCAGCAGCTGGGGGTGGTCCATCAGGCTGTGTGCGAGCAGAACGCGCTGCAACTGCCCGCCCGAGAGCAGGCTGAGGCGCTGGTGAATGAGGTGGTGGGCACCGACCAGGCGCAGCAAGGAGACCATGCGGTCGGTTTCGGTGGCGGAGAGACCGAAGAGGCGAGGAGAGCGTAGGGCGAACAGCCCCTGAACGGTGAGCGGAAAATTGGAATCGAAGTCAACGACTTGCGGGACATACGAAATGAGCGGCGCGACGGCGCGTACATGCGCATGGTCGTGGCCGAAGATCTGCACGGTACCACTTTTTTTCGGAACCAGGCGCAAAATACTCTTGAGTAGGATCGACTTGCCGGCGCCATTGGGGCCGATGATGGCGGTCGTGCTTCCCACGTCCGCGGTGAACGAAATATTTTCAATGATGGTGTGGCCACCAAGTTCAACCGTTACATTTTTGACGGCGAGGGCCGGGACTGCGTCCATGCACCTATGGTACACTAGCACCATGGCAGATGACACTGCGCAGAAAGTTTTGCAGGCGTTGGTTGAACGGAAGCTGCTGGCGCCTGACAAGCTGGCGGTGGTGCAGCAGGCGCTGCGTGAGGGGGGAGATGTGACGGCAACGCTGCTCGAAGCGGGCGGCGTTGATGAAGAAGCACTCACCCAGGTGCGGGCGCAGGTGCTGGGTATTCCCTACGTTGATCTGCGTGAGAAAATCATTGCCCGTCCCGTTCTCGACATCGTGCCGGAATCGACCGCTCGCGGGCACATGATCGTGGCCTACGAGCAAACCGATCAGCTCTTGAATGTCGCAATGGTTGATCCCAGCGACCGCCAAATTGTCGAATTCATTCACAAGAAGGTGGAGCTGCCGGTGGAAGTGGCGCTGGCCAGTGCGGCATCGCTGCGGCACGCACTGACGTTTTATCAAGAGAGCTTGGAGGTTGACCTGGCTGATTTGGTGCAGGCGGAGTTGAAAAACGTGACTGGCCGGGAGGAGAGCTTGACTGACGCTGCCGGGGAGCTGCCGATTGTCCGCATTGCCCAAGCGGTGTTTAAGCACGCCATTGTGGAGGGGGCGAGTGATATTCACATTGAGCCAACGGAAAGGGAAGTCGTTATTCGCTACCGGGTCGATGGGTTGCTGCGCGATGTGTTGGTGTTGCCTCGCGTGGTGCTCCCTGGCCTGGTGGCCCGCATCAAAGTGCTGGCTAACTTAAAGATTGATGAGCATCGCTTGCCGCAGGATGGGCGGTTTAAAATTGAAGCGGAAGATTACAAGGTGGCGTTTCGTGTGTCGACACTGCCGGTGTACGACGGGGAGAAAGTGGTCATGCGTTTGCTCGACGAATCGGGCCGCGGGCTGGTGCTGGGGGAGATCGGCATTCGGCCGAGTATGTTGGAGGTACTGCGGCGAGCCATTAGCAAACCGAACGGGATGGTGCTGGTGACCGGGCCGACAGGTTCAGGCAAGACGACGACGCTCTACGCGGCTATGCGGGAAATTAGCACGCCGGATATCAACATTAGTACGATCGAGGATCCGATTGAGTACCGGATGCCAAGGATTAATCAAACCCAAGTGCAGCCGAAGATTGGCCTCACGTTTGCGAACGGCTTGCGCTCGCTGGTGCGGCAAGACCCTGACGTGATTATGGTAGGAGAAATTCGTGATGAAGAGACGGCGGCGCTGGCCGTGAACGCGGCCTTAACGGGCCACCTGGTGCTCTCGACGCTGCACACGAATAGTGCCGCCGGGGCGCTGCCGCGTTTGCGTGACATGAAAGTCGAGGCATTTTTGTTGGCTTCCACGCTCGTGTTGGTTATGGCGCAGCGACTAGTACGGCGCCTGTGCGAGAAGTGCCGGGAAGAGCGGCAGCTGGATGAGGCGCTGCTGAAAGAGCTCGCTGCTCAATTTGACTTGGATCGGATTCTCAGCATCTTGCAGCGCGAGGGAGCGGTGCAGCCAAAAGTGACCTGGCGTGATATTATGACATACAAGGCGGTAGGGTGCCGCCAGTGTCGAGGTGGATACAAGGGCCGGACAGGTATTTATGAAGTGTTTGAAGTCACGCCCGAGATGCAGCGCATTATTTTGCCTGAAACTACCTCGACGCAGTTAGAGGAGGAAGCGAGAAAATCACAGAATTTTATTACTATGGTGGAGGATGGTTTTTTACGGGTGGTTGAGGGGGTAACGACTCTCGAGGAAGTTTTGCGTGTAGCTCAGGAGTAGCCTATGCCGCTCTTTGCATTTGAAGGCCGACAGGAGAAGACCGGGGAGGCGGTGCGCGGGGTGCGGGAGGCCGCTAGCCAGACGGCCCTGGGGCAGGATTTGCTCAGTGAGGGTGTGCTGCTGACGCGCTACGCCGCGCAGTCGGAGCGAACGGCGCGGGGATCGTGGCTGAGCTGGGGACGCGTGCCGGTTATTGAACGGGCGCTCTTTGCCCGCTACTTTGCGTTGATGCTGCGCTCAGGGTTAGATGTGAAGCGTTCGCTGATTGCACTCAGCCAGCAAACGCGCAGCCGGGCACTACGCGTGGCGCTCGAATCGGTCCAGCACGATGTGGAGCGCGGCAAATCGCTGGCTGATGCGATGCGCTTGTTTCCTCGGGTCTTTACCTCGCTGTTTGTCAGCTTTATTCGGGTGGGTGAGGAGACCGGGCGGCTG
Source organism: Candidatus Anderseniibacteriota bacterium (assembly GCA_035290125.1). Classification (GTDB taxonomy): domain Bacteria; phylum Patescibacteriota; class Andersenbacteria; order UBA10190; family UBA10190; genus DATDVI01. The sequence goes on along the minus strand of DATDVI010000079.1, from coordinate 7,563 downwards.
CAGGAATCACTGGAAGTTCTGGCGGAACAGCTGCAGAAAGAGCATGAGTTGAACCGGGCGGTGCGCGGGGGACTCTTATACCCGCTGGTTATTGTCTTGCTGCTGATCGCTGTCGGGGTGGCGATGATGTTTTTTGTGGTGCCGAAGCTGGTTGAGGTTTTTGCGGGATTTGATGTGGCCTTACCCTTGCCGACTAGGATCTTAATTTTCCTGAGCAATAGTTTCCAGGCCTACTGGCCCTGGATTTTTTTGGGTGTGGCGGTTGTCGGCATCGGAGCGACTCTGCTCCTCCGCGTGGCGTCAGTCAAAGCCGCGCTGCTGCACGGCCTGTTGTATGTGCCGATTATCGGGCCGGTGATGCAGCGCGTTAACCTGGCGCGTTTTGCCCGCAATCTAGGTTCGCTGCTGCGCAGCGGCGTTTCGTTTATTAAGGCCCTTGATATTTTAGGTGCCAACACGCCGCATCCCAGCTATGCGCGGGTGCTGACGGAAGCGCGGGAGCACGTTAAAAGCGGTAAGGAGTTAAGCCAGTTTTTGGCAACCGTGCCGCGCTTGTTCCCGCCGATTGTGGTGAACGTGGTGCGGGTCGGCGAAGAGACTGGCTCGCTGGATAAGGTGTTGTCGGAGACGGCGCTGTTCTACGAGGGGGAAGTTGACCAGACGATGAAGAACATGACCAGTGTGATGGAGCCGCTGTTGATGGTGCTCGTAGGGTTGGCCGTTGGCGCGCTGGCGATTTCAGTGATCTCGCCTATCTACGACCTGGTGAACGTCATATGAGGCGGCGGGGTTTGCAGCCTCAGCGTGGCTTTACTCTCGTTGAGATTCTCATCGTCACGTTTATTGTGGCGACGACCGTTGTCGGCATTTTTGGCTTGTTTATTTTGTCTCTGCGCACGGCCCAGGAAGCCGAGCGCCGGGTGGTGGCCGTAGCGCTGGCGAATGAGCGCATGGAGATGATTCGTAATTTGCCGTATCAGGAAGTGGGCACCGCTGGCGGTGTGCCGAGCGGCCCCATTGCCCAGAGTGAAGTGATTACCCGTAACAATCTGCCGTACACGGTGCGCGTAGACATTCGTTACGTGGATAATGCGTATGATGGACAGGTTGGGGGAGGTACTGAGGGAGAGGAGAAAATTATTATTTGTCATCGGCCGGGCACGCCATCGGAGCAGACGCTGGAAGTGTCGGCTTCGGCGCTTGATGCTCACCTGGCGCATGGGGATACCACCGGGCCTTGCGGCGGTGCGGGCGAAGGCACGCCGAGCGGAGATGAGTATAACGCGGATTATAAGCAGGTGCGTGTTGAGGTCAGCTGGCCGAGTCCGAACGCAGCCAAACCGGTGTTGCTGATTACCTACGTTGCGCCCCCGGGCATTGAGGGGGGTGAAGATGGCGGGACGCTGGATTTTCAGGCGCTTGATGCCGGTGGCGAGGCGGTGGCAGGAGCGACGGTGCAGCTGGTGAATGCGGAAACTGATCCACCGGTCAATCTGACGACGCAGACGAATATTGAGGGCCGGCTGGTGCTGCCGGGTCTGCCGGTAGCGACTGATTCGTATGAGCTGGCGGTGAGCAAAGGAGGCTACACGACTGAGCAAACGTATGCCATCGCGCCCAACTTTATACCCGACACTGATCATGCGCACCTGTCGATGCTGCTGCAGGAAGTAACCAGTAAAACGTTTTTTATTGATCTGGTGAGTAGTTTAACCCTGAGCTTTGTCGAGGGTGGAAGCGGTGCAGACGACAACCAGTGCGATGACAACCCTGGCCAGGGTCAGGGACAGGGCAATCAGGCGCTGCGCGATATCGCCTACCATTTGCAGGGAACGAAAACAATCGGGACAGACGGCAGCGGCGAAAGCGTATACCGGGTGGCGGTTGATGGTATCTCCGACAATCAGGGAGAGGCCGAGCATGAGAACCTGATCTGGGACCAGTACGAGCTCACGCTTGATGCGGCTGTGGCCTGCGATATCAAAGAGACGAGCCTGCCGCTACCGGTGGTGCTGGACCCGGGCGAGTCGGTTGAGGTCGACGTGTCGCTGGTGGCACACACGCCAGTTTCTTTGCATGTGACGGTGCTCACGGCGGGCGGTGCGCCGGTTGATAATGCTACCGTTGAACTCACGGGGCCAGGAGTCGCGGAGGAAGACGGGACGGGCCCGCCCGGACAGGTATTCTTTGCTGATTTGCCGGTTGACGGTGACTATACTCTCACGGTCAACGCACCCGGCTTTATGGAGAATATTCAAATTGTAGCAGTGGCAGGGACAACACGGACGGTGGTTTCGTTGACGCCAACGCCATGAGACCAAAACCTAGCGGGTTCACGCTCGTTGAACTGATGGTTGTGGTGGCGATCAGTTCGATTATTCTGGTGATTTTAATGCGTACACTGGCAACGGCGTATCCCCTGTCCCGGACGATCTGGCAGCAGGCAAGTGCGACCGAAACGGCGCGAGTGCACCTGAAGCGCATCACGAAAGCACTGCGCGAATTGCGGGAGTCGGATGCCGGAGGATATCCGCTGGTGGTTGCCGACTCCCACCGCTTAATTTTTTATTCTGATTTAGACAGTGATGCCGTGACCGAGCGTCTCAGATATGAACTCAGTGGCACGACGCTCCAGCGCGGCGTCCTTGAGCCGAGCGGTGACCCGCTGACGTATGATGTGGCCAACGAAGTAGTGAGCGATGTGGCGGTGGGTATTCGCAATGGCGCCGAGCCCATCTTTGTGTACTATAGCGGCGAGTATCCGGCTGATCCGGCACCGTTGACACCAAGTGATCTAACGGACATTAAATACATTCAATTTCGCCTGCTCGTTGATGCTGATGTGGGGAATGACCCCGCGGCCGTGGAGCTGGTCTCTCAAGTCCAGCTGCGTAACTTGAAGACAAATTTGGGTGGTGAGCTATAGTAGGGGTATGTCGAAGCAGCGAGGAGATATCTTAATTGTCACACTATTCTTGCTGGCTGCTTTTGTGGTCGTGTTGGGTGCGTTTGCGCACTTCGCTTCCAGGCAGGCAGCTTTTTTGACTGATAAGGAGCAGGAAGGGATGGCGTTTCGACTGGCGGAGGCGGGCGTTGACTATACGCTGTGGCTGCTGAACGAAGGGGGTGCCGTCAGCGAAGATTTGCCCGGCACGACGCGAACACAGACTGTTACTCACCCCACGGGCGATGCGGGTTGGTATGAGCTAACGTTTAGCGGGGATGCCGAGGCGCTTACTGTGGCTGCGAAGGGTCACCCCCAGCAACGCCCTGACTTGTGCCAAGAGATCCAAGCAACGTTGCGCAAGCTTGAGGGCGCGGTAGCCAGCAACGTCTATTATATCGCGGCATTTGATCAGGTCGTGAGCCCGGTGTGCCCGACACCTCCGACGCCGCGTGGTCGGGGCGGGAGGGGTCGCTAATATGACGGGACACCGGCACAATCGCGGCCTGACCCTGGTTGAAGTGTTAGTTTCATTAAGCATTATCGCCATTATTCTGGGAGCGATCAGCCTTTTTATCGGCCGGGCATTTCGGATTCCTCGAGAGGCGGGTGAGCAAGGGGCAATTGTGCATCAGGCACAGCGGGAACTCACGCGCTTGAATGAGTGGCTGCGAAATGCTCGGGAGACCGAGGGTGAGGGCTGGATTAGTGAAGCGGGGCCATGTGAGCTGCAGTTTTGGACGAACATTGATGGTGATAGTGAGGCGGAAGAGGTTCACCTGACGTTCAATGATCGTCGCGGCACGTTGAATCAAGGTGGTCGCCGGCGGCGAGGCGAGGTGCTGGCGGAGGGTATACGTAATGATTGTCGCACCACGCCGCTTTTTACCTACTACTCCCTGGGTGGTGGCCGCGCGGTGGAGCTGGAGAGCACTCCCCCCGACCTCACTGAGATTGATCGTATTGCAATTCGGTTGATCATCGACGTTGATGTCAACCAGCCGCCCGGGGCGGCCACGGTGGAGACAGTTGTCACGCCGCGGGGAGGCGAATCCTTATGAATCAGCGAGGACAAACACTGGTGGGGGTGATGATCGCGACGGTTGTGCTCGTCCTGTTGATGCTCGGCGTGACGGGCGTGGCCGTGGTAACCACGCGACTGCTGGCTGAGAACAAGCGGCATACCGTGGCGCTCGGTATCGTGAATGAGCGCTTGGAATACATTCGCTCGCTGCCGTTTCACGATGTTGGTTTTCTGAGCGAGCAGGATGGCATTCTTGGCCCGGCAGTGGAAGCTATCGCGTATGGTACTAATGCCCAGGGCTATACACTGACGACAGTGGTTGAGCCGATTGACGATTCGTTTGATGGAACGGGAGATGATGATGCTGATGAGGATCTGCTGGATTATAAGCGGGTGACTGTCACGGCCAGCTGGACGACGGCGAACGAGGTGACGCGCGAGGCGGAGGCAGTCACGGACGTCGCGCGGGAGCCGCGCAGTTTTAGCTGCGCGGTGTGCCCTGGCGAACTCAGCTGCGATGCATCGATAGGCGCGTGTGTGGCCGAAGCGATTGACCAGTTGACGCCCAGTAGCGAGGGTGAGAGTGACTACTGTATTCCGGGGCTGCAGTGTCCGAACGGATCGCTGTGTCCGCTGTCGGCTTCGTGTGACGACGCGGAGCCAGCGCCGGATGCAGAATCCGGAACAGCGTGTACGCCGGGGCTACCGTGCCAAAACGGGTCGCTGTGTCCGCTGTCGGGCGTGTGTCCTAATGAAACGTGCTACGACGGCTTGTGCAGTGAAGACGGCGTGTGCTTTAGTAACTTTTGTTATGATCCCGACTGGTACGAGCTCAGCTTTGCGAGCAGCGACTGGAGCGGGCCGGCGAGCGAGGTGGCGATGATGTGTAAAGATACGGCGGCAGGCGGCCTAAATTCATGTACGACGACGAATGATTGTCCGGAGACGTGCCTAACGGATGATGGTGTGCAAGTTATCTGGCAATGTGAAGAGCAAACGTGGGTGCCCGATTGCCGAGCCGGTAATACAGGCGGGGCTACGCCGGCCTGCCGTGGCGGGTATGACGAAAGCGGTAATTGCCAGAGCGGTTTTGAGTGTATTCCCGAGGCGTGTCCGGCGGGCGGGTACTGCAGCGTGAACGGCAAAGAGTGCGGGGTGTCTTCGAGTAATGACGAGTGCACCGATAGCTCGCAATGTGAAGGCGGCGAGGTGTGCGACGGCGAGCAGTGCCGGACGATTTGCCCCGATAGCGAGCAGTGCCGCATTTTCTGGGGCGGGTACACGCGCGGCTGCCAGGCGTATGCGATTACGGGTGCCGCCAGCACGGCTGGCTTGCCGCAGTGTCCGGACGTGCTTGGGCAGAGCGAGGTGCCGACGCCTCCTGCACCTGCTTTGCCGACTATCACCTATGGCTGCGAAAATACGCCGACTGTCTTTGAAGGCAATTCCGGTACAACGCCGATTCCAGTCGTGGTTCGAGTGAGTGGTTCAGTTACAGCGCCGGTGACAGGGCGGATTTTTTCCCGCCTCGTCGATGCCAGTTATCCGGGGGTGCCGGCTGCATTTACTCCAGCCGACCAGAGTGATTTTCAGGCGCTTGACGAATCCTTTTCTTTCGTGCCGGGTGGACCGACTGAGTACCGAACGTCTATTCTCATTAACGGTGATACTTTTCCCGAGGGGCAATCGGCAGCCTACGCCGAAGTGTTTGAGATTAGATCAAGCAATCTATCGAATGCTACGGAGGGAGCTGTCGATCCGACGTGCGTGTTCCGGGATGACGATAATAACCCGGCGCCGCCGTATGCGTATCCGACGCCGCAAGATGCATGCTACGAAGAGCGGCCGATTGTGGGAATTGCTGCCGAGGAGCGTGTCTGCGGCAACTTTGGTTGTGCGTCGTATCCCACTGTTGTTGAAGGCGATGAGCTGGTCGTTGCCATGCCGGTTATCCTGCGCTTAATACCAGCCCAGACTGCGCCGGTGACGGTACACTTGGCAACGGAAATCATATCGCCCGGGTCGCCGAATCAATATGTGGCCGATAGCAATGATTTTGTTAGTCTGAGCCAGGATTTTACTTTCGAGCCTGGTGTGGATACGTTAACTGCCTACGTGGCGGTGTATGGTGATCAGCAGTCCGAGGGAGGCCAGGTAGGATTGTTCGAAAAAGCAGAATATTTTGGTCTTCGCTTGACAGTATTAGCCGGCAATGCTGTTGTGGCGCCGTGCTGGGCGACGGCCGGAGTCATTCAAGATGACGACTAAGTTTGCTGTAGCTCTGCTGCTGGTCCTGAGTGCGGCAACACATCTAGTGTGGCTGACGGCCCCGCGGGAAGTCGTCTTTGATGAAGTGCACTTTGGCAAGTTCGTGACGGCGTATTGCTGTACGGGCGAGCGCTTTTTTGATATTCACCCACCGCACGCCAAGCTGCTGATCGCGGGAGTGGCCTACCTGGGTGGTTTTCGGGGCGGCATGCTGTTTGAGACCATTGGCGAGCCGTATGGCGAGGTCTCCCCGCTGGCGCTGCGACTTTTCCCGGCACTGACGGGGGTACTGCTACCGGTGGTCTTCTTTCTGCTCCTGCGCGAGCTGGGTGCCCGGCCAGGGGCGGCGCTGGCGGGAGGGCTGATTATTATTTTCGATAATGCTCTGCTGGTCCAAACGCGCATCGTCTCGCTCGATGGTTTACTGCTCCTGGCGATTTTTGCCAGCCTGCTGGTGGCGGTGCGGTTGCCGCATGTGGTTACCCAGTCCCGTCGCTGGTGGCTGCAGAGCTTGTTCGCTGGCTGCTTAGCTGGTTTGGCGGTCGGCGTAAAATTTACAGGGCTCGTGGCGCCGGGGTTACTGAGTTTGCTGTGGTTGTGGCACCTGTTGCAGCTGCGTCACGCAGCCCAGGTCCGCCGCTGGATCCTGGTAGGGCTGCTCGGCGTGGTTGCAGCTGGTGTGGTGTATTTGGGCGGGTGGGTGCTGCACTTTGCGTTGTTAACTGAGCCTGGGTCCGGCGACGCCTGGCGTGTGCCTGTGTTTGAGGGGAACCTGCTGGGTAGTTTTTGGCGGGAGACGGTGGCGCTGCATCGCCTCATGCTCGATGCGAATTATAATCTGCCGGCGGGACACCCGGATGCCAGCAGCTGGTGGGAGTGGCCGCTGATGCGAACGTCGGTATTTTACTGGCAGTCCTTGCAAGCCGACAGCGGGCGGGTCGCAGGAATATACTTATTAGGTAATCCGGCGGTGTGGTGGGGCAGTACTATGTTACTGGTGCTGTTTTTGCTTGACGTGCCGCGGCTGTGGCGGGAGCGGCGCTTGCGGTTCCTCGCCTTGCCGATTGTGGGGTACGTCGTGTCCTATGCGCCGCTCATGCGGGTGCCGCGAGCGCTGTTCTTGTACCACTACCTGACGCCACTGCTCTTTGCCTGGCTCCTGATTATTTTGTGGCTGGGTCACTGCGGCTACTTTGTGCGGCAGGAGCTGCGGCGCCAGCACTGGTCGTATTATGCGGGACTGGGACTGCTGATCCTGCTCTTCCTCGTCTTTAGCCCGCTGACGTACGGGCTGCTCCTGCCACCAACGCTGGCCGATAACCTTTTT
>DATDVI010000078.1:0-17738 GCA_035290125.1 Candidatus Anderseniibacteriota bacterium | reverse complement strand
AGGGGAGGAGCTTGCTTAGTTCTCCCCCTTACTAAGGGGGAGAAAGAGGGGGTTTGTAATTCCAGCGCCAGCGTAATGGCAATACACCCGCTACCCGTCCCTACATCCGCAACAACCAGTGGATCTGAACGCCCCTCGATATTACGTAATATCGAGGGAGAACGCAGGTACCGAAGAGTAGCATCGACCAGCGCCTCCGTAGCCGGCCGAGGAATGAGCACATCCGGCGTCACCAAAAACGGCCGCCCGTAAAATTCCCACTCGCCCAGAATATACGCCAGCGGCTCGCCTGCCGCTCGGCGCTGCGTTAACGTCTCGAGGTTCTGTATCTGGGCGCTCGTCAGGACTACATCCGCATGCGCCGTGAGCCAGCTGGCCTCGCGTGTACCCAGCACGTGCAGCAGCAGCCAGGCGGCATCGAGCGCTGGTGCATCGGATACCTGCCCCAGGCGCATCTCCGTCTGTTGTAAAGCGCGTGCGACCGTCACCCCTGCATTTTTTCGTTCAGCGTCGCAAAGATCTCGCCCAGCTGCCCATTGAGCACAACCGGAATATTGCTCCAGGATTGCTTGATCCGGTGATCGGTGATGCGATCCTGCGGAAAATTGTAGGTCCTAATTTTTTCTGACCGATCTCCCGTGCCCACCTGCGCTTTGCGCGCCGCCGCCTCTTCTCGCTGGCGCTTCTCTTCCTGGGCGTCAAATAAGCGCGCCCGCAGAACGCTCAGAGCTTTCGCCTTGTTCTTGTGCTGGCTGCGTTCATCCTGCACCGCCACCACCGTATTCGTCGGCAAATGAGTAATCCGCACCGCCGAGCTGGTTTTATTCACGTGCTGGCCGCCAGCCCCACTCGCCCGGTACGTATCAATGCGCAAATCTTCGGGCTTGATTTCAATATCAACTTCTTCCGCCGCTGGCAACACCGCCACGGTCACCGTTGAGGTATGAATCCGCCCCTGCTTCTCGGTTGCCGGCACGCGCTGCACCCGGTGCACCCCTCTTTCAAACTTCAGGACCCCGAAAGGGCCTGAAGTTTGCCCCGCGGAGCTTTCGCGAAGTGGGGCATTAACCTCAGCCACAACTTCCTTAAAGCCGCCCTGCTCACCCAGCGATGTGTGCAGGGTGTGCAACTGCCAGCCCTGCTGTTCGGCATAGCGGGCATAGGCGCGGAAAAGCTCCTGGGCAAAGAGCGAAGCTTCCTCACCACCGGCCCCCGAGCGAATTTCCAAAATAATATCTCGTTCATCGCGCGCATCTCGCGGCCGGAGCAGCGCTTTCAGTGTTTGCTGGAGTTTTTCTAGCTCCCGCGCAATTCGCGCAGCATCTTCGATAGCCAGCTGCCTCAGCTCGCTCTCGCCTCCCGCTGCCAGCTCAAGCGCCTCGGCGTGCTCTGTCGTCAGTTTGTCGATCTGCTCACACGCGGTGAGTAACTGCTCAGCCTGAACATGCTCGCGTGCGACTTTTTTTGCCCGCCGCGGATCTCGGCCCAGGGTAGGGTCAGCTAGCTCCGCTGCCAGGCGCCGGGCCGTACTCCTCAGGTCTTGAATCGACGGAACGTGCATAGCCGCTCTCCAACCCTCCTAGCCCAGCTTGATCTCCGGCTTTTTCTCCGCGCGCTCTTTTTTAGACCCGCGTTTCCGCTGCTTGGTTGTTATGCGGGAGGCTGCCTTACCCGCTTTTTCCGCACTCTTCAGGCGTTTTTTGAAACGGTCAATGCGCCCTGCCACATCCATCAACTTCTGCTTACCCGTGTAAAAGGGGTGGCATTCCGAGCACACTTCAACCATTAAGGCCGCCTCGGTCGAGCCAACTTCAAAACTGCGCCCGCAGGAACAGGTAACCGTTATCCCCGTATGATACGTTGGGTGAATGTCTTTTTTCATCAGACGACCAATCTATCATAGCACGCCGGTAAGAGCAAGACAGCAACTTGAACTTTGCGGCCCCCTGGGGTATAGTGCCGGGCAGTATGACTACAGCAATTCCCGAGCTCGTCGAAATGCTCGAAGCTGGTGTGCATTTTGGGCACGAGCGGAGTAAAAAAAACCCGCGCATGGACCGGTATATTTTCGTTTTACGCAATCGTATGGCGATCATCGACCTGGAAAAAACCCACCAGGCATTAAGTCGGGCCGTTGAGTATTTGGGCACATTCAAGGCCGACCCCAGCAAAAAAATCCTCTTTATTGGCACCAAGCGCCAGGCGCGGGAAATTGTTCGCAAGCATGCCGAAGCGATAAACATGCCCTACGTGACGCGGCGCTGGCTCGGGGGCACGCTGACGAATTTTCCTACGATCTTAAAGAGCATCGAGAAACTTGAAGAGCTGCGAAGTGTGGCTACGACTGCTGCTTTTGCCAAAATGACCAAGAAAGAAAAGGCCGTTCAGGCCAAAGAAATCGAGCGCCTTGAGGGCGTGCTCGAGGGCATCAAAACCCTGAAGCAACTGCCGGCCGCGATTCTGGCGGTTGGCGCCCACGATGAGCGTCTGGCCGTGCGCGAAGCGCGCCGCATGGGTATCCCCGTCGTTGGGATCACCGATACCAACGCCGATCCCAAGCTGGTCGATTATCCTATTCCCGCCAACGACGATGCCATTCGCTCGATCGACCTTATTGTTGGCACGCTCGCCGCAGCCCTCAAACCCTAGCCACGCCATGACCACGATTACTGTCGGCCAGGTTAAAGAATTGCGGGCTCTCACCGGCTGTGCCCTGATGGATTGCAAAGAAGCGCTTGCCGCCTCAAACGGCGATATCGAGCAGGCGATTATGCAGCTGCGCACCAAAGGCAAGACGCACGCCGCCAAGAAGTCGGCTCGGCCCACGGCCGAGGGCGCAATTGTCAGCTACGTGCATAGCAACGGCAAAATTGGCGTGCTGGTCTCGCTGCTCTGCGAAACCGATTTTGTCTCGCGCAACGAGAAATTTCAGGCGCTCGCCCGCGACCTCGCGCTTCACATTGCGGCGATGGATCCAACAGCAGTTAGTCCGGAGGACATTCCTGCCACACTACTGGCCGCCGAAGAAGCCATCGCCACCGAACAAGCCAAAACCTCCGGCAAACCCTTTGAGATTCAGCAAAAAATGATTGAAGGCAAACTGAATAAGTTCCGCGCCGAGCGCGCCTTACTTACCCAAAGCTTTGTGAAAGACCCCAACAAAACAATTACCAACCTGATCAATGAAGCGATCGCCGAGCTTGGCGAAAATATTTCTGTCGCTGAGTTCCGCCGACTGAGCATCTAGCAAAAAACAGGAAAAACTGTTCATAACTCGCCGCAAAGCGGCTTGGCGTTTCCCACGGCTTCTTGGTACCATTGAGTCACCAAGTCAAGCGTGTACATGCCGTACGAAGTCCTTCCACCGCTCGCTTTCTTCGTTTCACTAGGGGGAATTATACTAGTGGTGTCTCGGGTTATGGTTCGGCTCCGACGCGAACAGTATGCGAACAGTGTGCAGGCTGCCGTAGCCCACGTCCAGAGCCACCGGTCCGCTGGACTCAAAGATCTTGCCCAGATCATCGGGCCGAGTAGGAAAAGTGTTCATGTAATTAAGAACCGCCTCACGCTGCTGAAAAGTACCGCGCGCAGTAGCGCCGGAACATTGTTGAGTCGTGCGCACTCTGTTGCGGGCAAAGCAAACACCCTCAAGCGTTCGCTGCTTCGGCGACAGCCAGCGCCAGTAGCGCAGGCGCCTGCCAAGCCGAAGCTGACAATTGTCGAAACACCGCCGCCTGCTCCGACTCCTGAAAAAAAGAAACTGTTTTCCCGACCCAAAAAGCTCCCAGCCCTCCAGCGGGCGCGAGCAGCCATTGAAGCTAGTCAGCTCGACCAGGCCGAGGAAATTCTGGTACCCTACATTGCCAGGCATCCCAAAAATACCCAGGCCTATATATTGCTGGCGCACGTCGCCTCCCTCCAGAACAACTGGACCGAGGCGCTAGAAATTCTGCAGCAAGTGGTAAAGATAAATCCGGCTACCCGCGGCGCCTGGGCCGAACTGGGTCGGGCGGCGTATGAAGCGGGGAAATTCACCTTAGCCATTGAAGCGCTCCAGCGGGCGCACAGTGCCGAGCCAGGTAATGCCGACACCGTTCAGCGCCTCCTCAATATTGCCCAGCGCATGGACAACACCCCCATGCAACGCTCGCTGGCGGCGGAGCTAAAAGCGCTAAAGCAAAACGCCTCCTAACTTGTGACTTACTTGAGCGCAAATTCTATTGCGCCAAGAACCTGACGGCGGACGGTCAGTACCCCACCAAGCGCTCGAGAATGGCGCGGTTATCTTTCGCCCAGGCGATCAGGTTCGCAATGCCCTCGGCCGGAGCCACCTGCGGCTCCCACGCGAGCTCGCGTTGAGCGCGGCTAATATCGCTAACATAAATACGCTGATCGCCCGGCCGCCAATCGGCCCGCGCGGCCTCAATTTTTTTACCCAGCGCTGCTTCCAAGTAGGGAAACACTTCCTGCACCGCCAGGACATTTTTTGGCCCGCCGCCGATGTTAAAAATCTGTCCGTGCGCTCCATCAATCCGCTCCACGGCTTGCTCCCACGCTCTCGCCAGGTCGTCGATGTACAACACATCCCGCACCTGCTTGCCGTCGCCATAAATCGTAATCGGTTTCCCCAGCAGGGCCGCAATCGTAAACCAGGCGATCCAGCCCTGATCTTCCACGCCAAACTGCCGCGGCCCGTAAATACACGATTGACGAAACACCACCGTTTTGAGTCCATAAATCCGCGCGTAGTCGCGCACATACTGGTCGGCCGCGCCTTTCGAGCAACCGTAGGGGGAATGAAAATCGAGCGGTTGGTTTTCTGAAATACCGTGCGGGTAGTCGCGATAGCGATACTGCCTCTCGCCCGCCTCGACCCGTATATCTTCCATACCGCCGTAGACTTTGTTCGTCGAAGCATACATAAAAAGAGCGCTGGGGCTGTGCTTGCGCACTGCCTCCAGCATATTCACGGTACCCCAGGCATTGATCGCAAAATCCTCGCTGGGGTTCGTGACCGAGGTTGTCACCGCCACTTGTGCCGCCAGGTGATGAATCACCTCGTGCTCCGCCACTTCGCGGGCGATAACCCCCTGATCATGTCGAATATCAGCCTGCACAAACCGGATGCCGGGGTGCTCGCGCTGCACCCAGGCCAGGTTTTCGGCCGTGCCTTTACGCGACAAATTATCCAAAAGAGTCACCGGCCAGCCCTGCCGCGAGAAATAATCAGCGAAGTTAATGCCAATGAAACCTGCCCCGCCCGTAATGAGAAGCCTTTTCATAATTGCTAAAACAGATTACAAGAACTATAAATGAAAGTCGCCTATATCACCAATGCCTCCCCGCAATCGGGCGTGGGTAAGCCAGCCCGGGAAATTGCCCGGTACCTGCTTTCCCAGCCCGATATTGACCTGCATGAATTCTCGCTGGCAGAGCCGATTGGAAATTTGCCCAAGCCACTCGCCTGGTGGTACCACTCGCGCCGTCTCCCGCGCGATGGCTTCGATCTATGGCACCTAACCAACCAGAGCCTGGCGTTCATTAAGCGCACGCCGGCCGTTGTCACCGTCTACGACCTCATCGAACTACTCGAGCCGCAAGCGCCTCTCAGCCGGCCCGTAGCCCGCCTGCTGTATCACGGCCTGCCGCGGGCGAAACACATTATCTGCGTCTCGGCCTATACCCGCACCACGCTGCAGGCTCACTATCGCATCCCGGCCGAAAAAATAACGGTCATTCCGCTCGCCGCCGGCGCGGCCTTTACTCCCGACCCAGAAGTAAAACAAACCGTCGGCTATCATCAATTACTCAGTGAGTTGTCGCTCCAGCCCGCCCAGCCGTTAATTCTCTACGTCGGCTCCGAGCATCCGCGCAAAAATCTCGGCGTCCTCGCGCAAGCCCTGGCGCTCGTGCGCCGGCAGTATCCGCAGGTCATCCTCCTCAAAGTTGGCACCCCTGGGTTGCCGCAGGGCCGGACAGAATTTACCGCCGCGCTCGCCGCCGCCGGAATCGAGAGCGCCGTTCGCTTTATCGACCACGCCGATGATGCCACATTGCGGCTTCTGTATACCGCCGCTGATGTATTCGTCTTTCCCTCAACATTTGAAGGCTTTGGCTTGCCGCCGCTCGAAGCCATGGCCTGCGGCTGCACGGTTGTCTGCAGCAATGCCACCAGTTTGCCCGAAGTCGTGGGGGACGCCGCGCTGCGGTGCGATCCTGCCGATCCCGCCGCGTTCGCTGCCGCGATTGCGCGGGTGTTGCAGAAGCCTGTCCTCGCGCAGGATCTAAAAAAGCGCGGCCTCACGCAAGCCAAGCGCTTCACCTGGGACGACATCGCCCAGCGCACGGCCGCTGTCTACCGGCAGGTGCTGCAAAGCTCCAATCCCTAAAAAGCTTGAAAATATTTTCAATATATGGCATAGTCTGGTTATGACTGATGAAAAGAGCGACGTCCAAGATCCAAACCTCATCGGCACATCGGCCGATGTTTTTGTGAAATATTACAACGAAAATATTCCACAGAATTTTCCCCTGGCCACCCTCGAGGCCTTAGCCGAATTCCGCAAGCGACACCCGTCGCTGTTTAAGGCGGATGAGAAGTGGATCATCCACAAGCACCGGAAGAAATTCATGGATTGGCTTATTTCTCATCGCGAGAAATAAAAACCAGACTTTCGAGGCCCGGTTTTTGTGGTTGACGAAGATCCTGTAACGTATAGCTCCGGAGCACCGGCGTCAAGCTGTCCTTGACCAAACAGACTCTAACGACTAAGCTACCAACATAAACTGCAGGGGTTGCAGTGAGCTCTTTTCAGGAAACGTAGATGGAGTTTGAGTCATGAGCACACCAGGAACACAACTGCATGTCGAGCAAACAGACGTAGCGACCATTATCAGATTTAGCCGTGCGGGGATACATAAAATTCTGGATGAAGCCCAAATCGGGCGTCTTGGCGACCAGCTATTCCAGCTCGCAGACAAAGCCGACCGGCCGCTGATCCTGGACTTTACGGATGTCGTTTTCATCTCTTCGGCTTTTATGGGGAAACTCATAACCACCGATAAGAAAACCAAACAATGTCGGCAACCGGTGATTCTCTGCGCAGTTGTCCCAGAAATTTATGAGGTGTTCGCCATCACGAGGCTCAATAAATTATTTGCAATGACCGATGATCTTGATGACGCTTTAGCTAAAGCCGCCCAGCACTGCGCTCAGTACGCGTAGGGACACCGTTCATTCATTTCATCTATCCGCCCCGCCGCCCTCACCAGCGGCTTTTATTTTTTGTGATAAGCTCAGAGTCGTATGATAGTCACCAAATCAGAACCCTTTACTGCCGCCGAAATTAAACAGGCCCAGGAGCAATTCGAAGTCTATATCAAAACCGTCATAGACATTGAGAAAAAGATTTGCTCCGCTGGCGCCGACCGGCATTTTGAGTCCGAGCAGCTTTTGCTTGAGGCGGGCTCAAAGCAATCAGATCTCTGGGGTGGGGGAATAGATCTCGAGACAAAAATTATCGACTTCAATTCATTTATTAATATCCGTCCGAGCCAGAACACCAGCAATGAAATTCAGGATCAAAATATTAGAAAATGCTACGAAGAGTTAACCAGATTTTTCTTCAAAGAAATTCTATGAACGATAAAAAAATCATTATCGAATCGCTCGCTATGGATTTAAAGCGGGTGGCTGTTGGCTTGCATCGTGGCTCTACTGCGATGGCTCATCGTTTTAAGCAAGAAGCGCTACAGCGCCAACAAGAGCTGGAAGAACTCGAACTCAACGACTATTTGAAAAAAATAGTAGCTGATTCTAAGAAAGCTATTCAAAGTAAGCAGCCAGAAGCATACGAAGATGTACTCATGTACAGCACGCTGTTTCAAAACTTCGCCCGCAAAAACTTAGTGTAGCGACAATAAAAATGAGCCCCTCGGGAGGAGCTCTCGGGAACAAGATAACGTTTACGCCGACTGTATCCGCAAGTGCTTGCGGTACAAGCCGTCTTCTAATCGCCGGAGACTTTCATGAGTACCCTCTTCCGCAATGCGGCCGCGTTCCATCACAATGATCCGATCGGCGTGGCGAACGGTAGACAGGCGGTGGGCAATAATGAGCATTGTCCGATTACCCATCAGGTTCTGCATAGCCTCTTGGATGCGAACTTCTGATGCTGCGTCCAGGTGACTGGTAGCTTCATCAAAGAGGATAATCGGGCAATCAACAGCCAGTGCTCGGGCAATTGCCAGCCGCTGGCGCTGTCCACCAGAAAGCTTTATTCCTCGCTCGCCAACTTTTGTGTCGTAGCCATTCGGCAAGTCACGAACAAAGTCATCAATGCAGGCCATCTCTGCGATGTGCTCAATATCGCTCCGGGATAAATCCGTCCGCCCGGCGGCAATATTGTTCGCAATCGTATCGCTGAAAATTTCAATTTCCTGCGAAACGACCGCCAGGTATTGCCGGAAATCCAACGCCAAGTTCCGCAAATCCTGTCCATCGAGATTCACCGTGCCTCCCGTGGGATCTATGAAGCGGCGAGCCAGTTTAAAAACGGTCGACTTACCCGCTCCCGATGGCCCAACGAGCGCCACTGTACTTCCCGGGTGC
Source organism: Candidatus Anderseniibacteriota bacterium (assembly GCA_035290125.1). Taxonomy (GTDB): domain Bacteria; phylum Patescibacteriota; class Andersenbacteria; order UBA10190; family UBA10190; genus DATDVI01. The sequence goes on along the minus strand of DATDVI010000078.1, from coordinate 9,127 downwards.
ACAACCAGAGAAAAATCCTGAACGGCATTTGTCTCGGTGCCGGGGTAGCGGAACGAAACAGCCTCGAACACCAGCTCACCTCGACATTCCGCCAGGCGTAGTGCCTCAGGCTGCTCTTGAATCTCCGGTTGAATTGAGAAGAGTTCACATAGCCGCCGCAGCGCCGGAGCGTTATGAATCGACTGATCGATGATTTGCCCCAGCGACCATAACGCATGCATCATTTTCAACATGAGAAAGATCACCACGATCAGGGTGCCGCCCGACAAATATCCTTCAGCCACAGCAAAGAGTCCCAGCCATAGCACAGTACCGATGCTCGTAAGGATGCCAATGTTGCGCAGCGCAAAACCAATGTCGGCGAAGACCATTTCCTGATGGCCCAAACGATACACGCGCTGCCAAATATGGCGCATCCGCCGGCTGTGCGATTCTTCCATGCGGTAAGACTGCACCGTCGCCACATTTTGGATGCCTTCAATCAGCAGCGATTCAACTTCATCGTAGCAATCATGCCGCTCCTCGCGCGCTCTCTTGCCGAGTCGGTAAAAAAGCACGCTGACCGCGACAATACTTGGCATCCCCAGACCCAGGATTATTCCGGCCGGCCACCAGTAGTAATGCAGCAGGGAAGTAGATAAGAGGTAGGAGAATACGACCGGCATACCCATGAGCGCCCAATCCTCAGTTAAGTTAATAACTTTGTCGGCGCCATTCTGAATCGTTTTCGTCTTGCTGCCCGTATCGCGATTCTCATGGAAGCTGACCGGCAACCGCAAGAGGTGGTCAAAGGCCTCAGCAGTAATTGAGCCGCGCGCCCGGTGGATCAAGCGAACCATGGCATGGCGGACGAAAAAATGGAGCAGGAATTCAGCTGCCATGCCGCCGACTAAGAAGCCCACCAGCCGCCATGTTTGGCGGCGAATCAGTGCCGCATTATTTGTTGCGGTGATATCCACAATGAGCCCGACAGCCACCGGCAAAACCAATTGCAATGCCTGCTGAACTAGGGCTGCGACCAACAGAAAAACAACCAGCTTACGGCATGACTTTGTCAGCCACCACAAATCTCGCAGTGCGGAGATCATGGGACGCTCCTTTCACTTTTCTTGTAAGGGTTTTTAGTTATCAACGAACCGCTTCACCAAGTGTGTCTTGACGAAGAGCTAGCAATATAGCATCATAAAGTGTCTGTGTCAAAACCAAAACCAGCATCCGCCCGGTTTGCCAACCGCGCGGTTTTTTTTACTTCTTTTCTTAACATCTCTTTGATTTAAAAACCCCCTGACTCCACAGGGGTTCAAAATGTAGTATGCCGGTCAGACTACAAGCCTATATGCTGCTTGAGTGACTCAAGCATATCCGGGGTGAGGCGAATATTCGCGTCACCTTCAGAAATAACAAGATCACTGCCATCGCGACGAACTTCTGGGCAGGTGCCTATCCCACAAAGCTGTCTCGATGCTTCCCCGTGGTCTTGAAGATATTGTGCCAAAACGGCAACAGCATCGCGGTCCAGGGAAATCTCAATAGCTTCATCAACAAGGTCAATACCGCCATCATCACGAGTGCGTAGGGCGGGACAGCTGCCTACCACGCATAGAGAGAACAAAGTACTCATCAGGTGCCTCCAGAATGGGTTCGAGTGCTGTGATACAACGCACTCCCACTATGATATTCACAAAGAGAACAAACAATATCAGCAGGAAAAACCAGAATAATTAGCTCAGTAAAGGAACAAGATAGAAGTATAGTTGACAAATATATTGTCAAAGTTGAGGATTGGCGGATGACGAGAAAACTTGAACGACTACTAGGACTATCCCAGAGAGAGCTACGTGTACTGAAAGCCTTACGCACGGATAGGAGTACATCTGTCACAAATCTGACCCAAGCCATTAATCCACCCATGCCGCGCACCACGGTGGCGCATATGCTAAAAAAGCTGCAAGCACGCAGCCTGGCCGCTCAAGTCCGCGTAGGCGGACATCATGAATGGCAGAAAGCCGCTACCCAGGAGGTTACGGAGGCGTTACGAAAAATCGCCCACACACTCGAGGGAAGTGAAGAAATCGGTACAGCCACTCGCGTCACCCGTGTTCGCGCCACGGTGGCCACAGGCAAAAGGGGAATTAAAGCTCTCATGAAAAAAATTATCACTGCCGGCCGAAAAAATCGGGTCTTTATTATTCAAGGAAATAAATCAGCCGAGTATGGCTTACAAAGAATTCCGTCAGCTGTCTACCGGGAATACCATGAGCAGCTGCGGCATCATGATGTCATCATTGAGGGGATTGCCGGTGAGAAAATAACCCGCCTCTTCAAGACACTCGATGCCGCCTTGCTGCAGTCGCACTTAAACCGGCTAGTCGTTGCCTACCTGCTGCCGGATAGATTTATGGAATTCGATCTCGATGTCGCCGTGTTCGGTACCGAAGTAGCCATTATTCATTGGCAGGATGAATCAGTGACTACCATCGAGAGCAAAGAACTTGCACTTGTGTTCAAGCATTTAATTGGCTTTACCGAAACACATGCTAAAAAAGTTGATTTAAACGCGTCGATCAAAAGCGAGCTACAAAGCCGCGTGTTAAAAGCTTAGCTTTAATTATTAGCCGTGGCGGTCAGAGTTATTCATTTTTCACCGAGTCCAGCAAGGCAAGATTCTCACCAGAAAAATCTGCCAGCGCAATCGTAACCTCCGGTGTTATTTTCCGGCCGCGGCGAGCTGCCAGTGCCAGCGCGCAGCAGCGATGCATACCATCGCCAATAGTAATTGTACCGAGTTGCCACAGGCCAATCAGCTGCGTCGGCGAGGGAAAGTTATCGACCATCGCATTAATGACCTCGTGCGAATCAATCGCCGGCAGCGCCGCCAGCTCCCCAAACGTCAGCCTGTCTCGCTCACCATAGTGCTTCTGCTTCCAACTCGTGAATGGCCCGCCGTAAAAAAGCGGCACGCTGTGCAGCGGATCAATAATGCGATAAAGAACCCACTCCCGCTGATCCAGCCGCAAGGGCACCACATGCCGGCTGCGCCACTCCTCCCAGGAAGTAAACCCGCGGCTGGTGTAGTGTTCAATCCAGCGCGGCTGCTGCGCTTCATTCGCACGCCATGTCGAAAACACCTCGTCCCACGTAATCGGCCGCAGCAGTGTGAGTTGCTTTGGGTCAACAGGCAGCATAAATCTTCACGTTTAATGTACAGGAAATGTACAAAAGCGTGCTGGTTCGTTACTCTAGAATGTCGGTTATAGAGACAGTTCATTACTACATTCAAAAGAGGAGTCAAACATGACCAGTTCAGCCTATGCCGCCAGCGGTGTTGATATGAATGCCAAAGCCGAATTTGTGGATCTGATTAGACAGCGTATCGCTGCTGCCTGGCCTGGAGCCGGCGAAGAAATCGGCGGCTTCGCCGGAACCATTAGCTTGTCCAAGCCCACTGCGGAAATCACCGGCTGTACCGATGGGACCGGTACGATGGTCATCCTAGCTGCGCTAACCGAACGCCTAGAGGTAGCTGGCAACAACGCTGCGGGTATGTCGCTCATGGATGCGTATGCGGAAAGCGCGCATCCTGTTGGCCTGCTCGATAATCTGTATTTCGCCAAGCTAATCCCAGAAAAGCATATTGCCATCATCGATGGTCTTATTGCAGCCTGCCGGCGAGCAGACACGTGCCGGCTCATTGGCGGAGAAACAGAACAACTGCTTGATATGTTCAGGCAGCCATGGATGGTGCTTGTTAACACAGCCGTTGTTGCGGTGCCAGACAGCGCCATTATCACCAAGCAGGTCGAGGCAGGCCAAATCGTCTGGGGCTGGCGTTCCAACGGCTTAGGTTCCAACGGTTTTTCGCTGGCCCGCCGAGTGCTTCATCTGAACGAAAGGCTCTCGCGCGTTATGCCGCGGCTCAATCGGCACGTGCCAGCACTGGGCAAGACGCTCGCCGATGCACTGCTGGAACCTGCACCAATTTGGATTAAACAGATCGAAACCCAGCGACTCAATGGCGTTCGCTTCGCGGCCCACGCGCATATTACCGGCGGGGGATTGGTCGACAATATTCCGCGCGTATTACCCGCCAACTGCAAAGTAATTCTTGATCGCTCATCCTGGCAGCGCCCGCCCATTTTCAGTCTGATTCAACATACAGGCGGCATTGACCCACAGGAAATGGACCGCGTGTTCAACCAGGGCCTGATGGTCGTCTCAATTCTAGATAGGAGCAGCCGCGATCCTGACACGCCAAACATGCAGCCCATTGGCACCGTCGAAAAACGCTCCGCCGACGAGCCGCAAGTCCAGTTCATTAGTCAGTTCAACTAATCTTTCGCGTGACGCACTTTGTGCCTCACGCGTTTTTATTTGCCCTAAATATTAGAAAAACTTGAGCTATGCACCCGAAGCAAATCAAAGAAAAAACTCCCCGATGAAACATCAGGGAGGGAAACGACATCGGTACCTACCAATCACCGCGACCGTCGTCAATAAACGATTGCCAAGGGAGCTCAGTACGAGAGTTTTTTTGTGCACGCCACATCTGATATCTCTCCTCCGTCAGCTCCTCTCTAGCTTCTTTGTCTATTTTTGCCTCCTGCTCATAATGTATCCGAAGATTAATATCATCGCGTAAATTGCGCTTGGTTTCTTCATCCAACTTAACAAATTTTTCTCCACTTTCACCGATGCCGCCGCCCGCCGAACCAGCGCTACATGCTAATAGCACAAAAATAACAATAACAATCAAAGCAAGGTAAAGCATCTTCTTTCTCCTGTAAATTGTGAAAAAACAAACCTCTTAAAACTCTAACGGAAAAAACATAGCTGGCAAGATCGTGCGTCAATCGCGTGTGCATAAAAAATCCGCCGCAGAAAATATATCCGGGCGGGTTACCGCGCTTTCAATCTAATGAACCCCAGCGTACCGACTGCAGCTCGAAGCAGTAAAAGGATGCCACAGATCAACAGAAAAATAGCCAACGTTTCGGAATCCGCATGAGTACCAGTGCTGCCCCTGAATTCTTTCTTGTGTTCTTCGACTAAGCGCTCCGCAACATCGTGGGCTCCAGGCTTCTGCGCGTGTGCGTACTGCTGTTGTTTCTCGGCAATGCGGTGATATTCATGCATCTGCACGGCGTTGTCACGGTCGCGTTGATAGTTGCGATTAGTCTCCTGAAAGTCAGTGGCGTAGCGATAGGCTTCTTGTGCATCTGTGGCTGCGCTCGCAACCACCAATGCGAAAGACAGGAAAAGCAAGCGTGAAAAGAACATGATAAACTCCTCCTAGTGAAAAGCCGGAACGGGAACCACTGCAAAAGATATAGCACGCGTGGCAGTGTTTTGCGAGCACTCACTTGACTTGCGGAGCATCAGTTGCCCGGCATTCCTAAACAATTAGAACAAAAGTAGAACTTGACAACGCTTAACCAAGCGCATACATATTAAGCAGATGTTCATTGAAAAATGACCTAACTAAAAGTTCTGTTTTTCTTCTGCTGTAGGAGACATACGATGGGAGCCTTACTACTGTTTGGTGTTGCATTCGTAGTGATCTTAATCGTCCTTGCCAACGTATTCGGATTCTGGATTGGGTTTATCATTGCTTGCGCGGGCGCAGTGTTGTTCCCTATAGTCATGGTGGTACTCGTTGAACGGGACAAACGGAAAGAAAAAACAAGCCACCACGTAGGTCGTGAGAATAATTCCGATCGCGACACGAGTTCGGACGACACAGGAAATCACACATCACGATTTGCGTGGACCGATGTCGCCCAAAGTAGCGATACTTCCAGCGAAGCCGACAGCGGATCCCGCGACTATTCGGATCAAGCGCCAGGCGGACCGGGATACGGATGGTGAAAAGTAAACATCCTCACCTCATCGCTATTAATGCCGACCTCACCCAAGGCGGCTTTTATTTATGCGGTCCGGAGAGTAGGAGTCGAACCTACCTACGCGGATTTACAGTCCGCTGCATAGCCGATCTGCCATCCCCGGATAATCTCTAAAGGTACAAATGAATTGACTGTATGATGGTATTATTTTACCGTATGCTGTCAATGTTACCAGTACGTTGATTAAGCCACCTTAGCTCAGCGGTAGAGCAGGGCTTTTGTAAAGCTCAGGCCGTCGGTTCGAATCCGACAGGTGGCTCCGTAGCACCTTTATTATTTGCACCCTTTTACAACGGAGGCCACAAGTGGCGAAAACCAAAGAAAAAGTCCAAGAACTCAAAGCATCGTTGGAAGTCATCGAAGCCGCAGCCGCCCAGATCGGCGCGACTGTATGCATGAGTTTTGAACCGGATGATGAACCGGAGCTAGCAGTTTGGTATCAAAGAGCGAAAGCAGGTGATATTCAAGAACAGCAGCGAGAAGATCTTGCCTGGCTCAAGACGCACCTGGAAGACAACGTGCCAGAACAATGGCGCCTGCGCGGCTGCTTTATAGCCGTTATGAAAAGCCAGATCCGAGCGGCTGGCCCGAGTGAAAAACTCACCAGAATGCAGCTCAGGCATCGACTTGGCGCGTATCTTGCCAGTTGCGCTGTAGTCGTACCGGTACAAGTACCAGGTAGTGATGCGGAAGAATACTGGTTAGACCTCCAGCGAGAATTAAACCTTGATATCCATCCGGGCTAGAAATCAAAGGGGCAGGCGTACGCGGAGCGTGCGCTTTTTTTATCTCTTGAGTATGCTAAACCACATGGCCGATAAAGAAGCTATTATCAACCGCCTGGTGAAGAACCTTGCCGAAATTATTACCGAAGACGAATTCCGGCAGCGGCTGTCCGCCAGCTGGCGGACGGGCGATCCCTTAACCCACTACATTGGCTTTGAAATCTCCGGCTACGTGCACATCGGGCAGGGGATTATGAGCGCGCTGGTTATGAAAGATTTAACCGACCTCGGCGTGAAATGCACCGTCTGGCTAGCCGATTGGCATACGTGGATTAACGACAAATTGGACGGCACCAAAGAGACGGCCGCCAGAATCGGCCAGGGGTATTTCACTGAGGCCATGAAAGCCTGCTTACTCGCCGTCGGCGGCGATCCAGCAAAAATCGAGTTTCGCCTTGCCAGCCAGTGGTATGCCAAAGATTCGCTGCGATATATGGAGCTGGAGAAAAAAGTTGAAAAAGCCACCACGCTTGCTCGCATGCAGCGCAGCATCAGCATCATGGGTAAAGAAGAGGGGAGCGCCGTAGATTTTGCCAGCCTCACCTATCCCGCCATGCAGGTCACCGATATTTTATATCAGGACATTCATATCGTTCATGCGGCGATGGATCAGCGCAAAGCACATGTCATTATGCGCGATGTAGCCGACAAGGTAATGCCCGGCAGGCCCAAGCCCGTCGCCATTCACCACCCATTAGTCGATGGGTTGTCCGGCAAGAAAAAAATGAGCAAATCAGATCCCGACTCCGCTGTATTTATTCATGACGCTAAGAGCGAAATTGAAAGAAAAATTAAAAAAGCGTTCGCGCCGGAAAAAGAAACAGACAAGAATGCGATAATAAATTGGTCAAAGCATCTGTTGTTCTGGGATAGGGGAGAGAAGCCGTTCCGAATCGAGCGCGAAGAAAAGCATGGTGGCGCGGTTGAATTCACGACCTATGAAGAGCTCGAGGCAGCGTATGCTGCCGGCGACGTGCACCCCATGGATCTGAAAAACGCGGTGGCGCAAGAGCTGATTGATCTGCTGAAACCAGTCCGCGAACATTTTGCGCAGCCAAAAATTGCTGCCATGAAACAAGAGCTCGACGAGATGCTAGAGCGGCGCCGGTGACCGACAAAGACACAGCGCAAAGCGAACTCAAGAAATTGCCGCTTCGGCCAGGCCAAAAATTCACGCATTATCGTGCCGGCGGCACGTATCAAATTGTCACGCTCGCCGTGCAGGAAGACACCCTCGAGCCGCTTGTGGTGTATCGCAGTATCGAACGCGATTCGGTTTGGGTTCGGACGTATCAGAATTTTACCGAAGAAGTAGAAAGTAGCGGCAGGCACGTTCCCAGATTTTCGCCCATTTAGAAAGTATCAAGCATTATTTCCACATGGAAATACTTAGTACATTCGTGCTAGAATGAATGAGTGATTTCCAAAGAAATCTTAGAAAAAATGTATATACGCAAGGGCATGTCGGTGCAGAATATTGCCGATAAGCTGGGGTATTCGAGAAGAGGGGTAAAGTACTGGCTAGATAAATACGGAATCAAATCTCGAACGATGAGCGAGGCGATCTATCTCTGGCATAATCCCAATGGCGACCCATTCGAATTCACCAGACCAAAAACTATGAAAGAAGCGAAATTATTCGGCTTAGGACTTGGGTTATATTGGGGCGAGGGGACAAAATCAAATAAGCATTGTATTCGATTAGGAAATACTGATCCTAATCTTATAAACAAATTTATTGAATTTCTTGAGAGAATTTTTGGTATTAATCGGAAAGACTTAAAATTTGGTCTACAGATTTTTACCGATATCAACGTTCACGAAGCTCTAACCTATTGGACAAAAGCTCTGCGAGTTGATAAAAAACAATTCCAGGTACCAGTTGTCACGAAATCAGGCTCTCTTGGCACATACAGAAAAAAGAGCCAGTATGGTGTAGTTACTGTTCATTATAACAACAAGAAAGCCAGAGATATTTTAGTAAGTCTCTTGCCGATGTAGCTAAGTGGTAGAGCAACTCCATGGTGGCTCGCACAGCCCGCCCTTTTCGATAGGAATATCGAAACTGCATCCCGAATAACGGTTAATAGCCAGCAATGGCCAAGACCGTCCCGCCAATATTGCAAATTATGGCGGGCGAACGACTGACAAAGGAGTCCCGCCGCGGCGGGATAAGATACAGTCTAGCCCCTCTATAAGCTAACCAAGTGAAGTGAGGGTATAAGCGAAGGAGTAGGTCGTGGGTTCAATTCCCACCATCGGCTCACATTTTCATGCGTAAGCGCCTCGTCGTCTATGGCATTCTCGTGGGCATCATTGTTGCCGTCATTGCATTGGCCTGGCGCTCGCTACGAACATCTCCGGAACACCTAACGCCAACTGAGTCGAGCGCGGCAGAGAGTGGGCCAACTGCCCACTTCACCATCGTGCAAACCGCCGCCC
>DATDVI010000077.1:0-12082 GCA_035290125.1 Candidatus Anderseniibacteriota bacterium | reverse complement strand
CCCCGCCGTAGCCCCGCCGTGGCGGGGCGTAGGCTGGGCATCGACTCACTTCTCTTGCTTTGCGGCGGCGGCTTCGGCTGCCGCATCTTCCTTAGCCTGTGCTGCCAGTTTCAATTCCTGCTGTTCGTAGCCCGTACCCACCGGAATCAGGCGGCCGATGATCACGTTTTCTTTCATGCCCGCCAGCGTGTCGGCTCGCCCCGTCACGGCGGCGTCGATCAATACCCGCGCCGTTTCCATAAAGCTGGCTGCGGCTAAGAAGCTGCGCGTGGTCAGGGATACTTTGGTAATACCCAGCAGCAACCGCTCGCCGGCCGCCACTTTCTTGTCCGCCGCCTCAGCCTTGGCATTCTCTTCGTAAAATTCGCTCAGCTCCACGATCCGGCCAGCCAGGAGGTTCGTGTCCCCGGCGTCGTTCACGCGCAAGCGCGAGAGCATCTGGCGGACAATAATCTCCAGGTGCTTGTCGTTGATGGTCTCGCCTTGGATCGCGTACACCTGCTGCACCTCGCGCAGAATATACCGCTGCACCGCGCGCACCCCAGCAATACTAAACAGCGTCTGCACATCAAGGTGCCCCTCAGTCAGCTGCTGGCCTGCCAGGACTTCCTGGCCATCTTTCACGCCCAGCGTCGTATTGGCTGGCACCGCGTACTCTCGCACATCCTTGCCCCGCCCGCGCAGCGTCAGCGAACCATCTTTGAGTTGTACCGTGCCAGGCCAGGGTGCCGTGATATCTTCACCGTTCACATCCACGAACAGTACCTCGCCCTCAGCCACTTTCGCCCCTTGAGTCAGGTCTTTCAGTTTAACACCGCCCGTATCAAACTTGCGTACCTTGGTGCCTTTGGAAGTTACCGTGAGGCGCACTTCACTCTTGTCGGTCGCGAAGCTCACCACTCCATCGATCTCGCTCATGACTGCCTGGCCTTTGGGTACCCGCGCTTCGAATAACTCTTCCACCCGCGGTAAGCCCTGCGTAATATCCTCGCCCGAAACACCGCCGCTATGAAACGTCCGCATCGTCAGCTGCGTACCCGGCTCACCAATCGACTGCGCTGCCACCACGCCCACCGGCTCACCAATTTTTACCAGCCCTCCCCGGCCCAGATCCCACCCGTAGCACATCTGGCAAATGCCGCGCCGAGCCTTGCAGGTAACTACCGAGCGGATCACCACTTCAGCCACGCCGAGTTCATCAATCTTCGCTTCTTCTGCCTTGCCCAGCAGCGTACCGCGCTTAAAGATTACTTTGTTCGTGCGCGGGTGCCGCACGGCCTCGGCCAAGATACGACCGCGCACGCGGCGACCCAAGCTCGTGCCGGCATCAATACTATCGCTCGCCGTCAGCAGGCCTCCCTCCGTATCCTGACAATCCGCTTCGCGCACCACCACATCCTGCGCCACATTCACCAGTCGCCGCGTCAGGTATCCGGCCGTCGCCGTGCGCAGCGCTGTATCGGCCATACCTTTGCGCGTTGCGTGCGTCGACAAGAAGTATTCCAGTGCGCTAAAACCTTCTTTGAAGCTGCTCTTAATTGGCACCTCAACTACTTCACCCGTTGGCCCCGACACGGTACCTTTCATCCCCATCATCTGCATAATCTGGGTCCACGAGCCGCGCGCACCGGAGCTGACCATGGAAAAGACAGTGCCGCGCTCATCGAGCACTTTTTGAGCCAGCGAATTCATCTGCTCCCGCGCTTCTTCCCAGACACCGACCGTCATGCGGTACCGCTCTTCATCGGTGAGCAGCCCCTCATCAAATTGCTGACGAATCGTCTCGACTTTGCTCTCGGCCGCTGTCACGACTGATTCTTTCTGAGCCGGCACGGTTAGGTCAGCCATCCCCCAGGAAAGACCACTGCGCGTGGCAAAGGTAAAGCCCAGTCGCTTCATTTGATCCAGAAACTCGGCACAGACCTCTTGCCCTTGCTCGCTCAGCACATCGCCAATAATCCGCTTCAGCCGGGGCTTATCGAGCGTCTCGTTAATAAAGGCGTATTTGCCCGGCAAAATTTCATGAAAGAGCAGCCGGCCAACCGTTGTCTCGACCAGGCCTGATCCATCGGGGCTTGTGGTTCTAATGAGCGCATTCACCGCCAGGTGATCCAGGTCGTATGCCATGAGTGCCTCTGCCGTCGAAGCAAAGAGGCGCCCCTCCCCCTGCGCCCCAGGCACTGGCCGAGTGACATAGTATAACCCCAGCACAATATCTTGCGTTGCGCTGGTCGCCGGCTGCCCATCGGCGGGTTTCAGGAGATTATGGCTCGAAAGCATAAGCTCACTCGCCTCAAAGCGAGCTTTTTCTGAGAGAGGCACGTGCACGGCCATCTGGTCACCATCGAAATCAGCATTAAAGGGCGTCGTGACCATCGGATGAATTTGCACCGCCTTACCTTCAATCAGCACCGGCTGAAAAGCCTGAATACCCAGGCGATGCAGTGTCGGCGCCCGATTCAACATAACTTTGTGAGCTTGAGTCACTTCTTCCAACGCATCCCACACTTCCGGCACGCCCTGCTCAATCAGCCGAGCGGCCGAACGAATATTGTGGGCCAGCTCGCGTTCAATCAGCTCATGAATCACAAACGGCTTAAACAGCTCCAGCGCCATCAGTTTCGGCAAGCCGCACTGGTGCAGCTTCAAGTGCGGACCAACCACAATAACCGATCGGCCGGAGTAGTCGACCCGCTTCCCTAATAAATTCTGGCGAAATCTTCCCTGCTTGCCTTTCAACATGTCAGCCAAGGATTTCAACTGTCGGCGCGCGCCGGCCGCCCCAGTCGTCGTCGATCCCCGCCGGGCCGTGTTGTCGATCAAGGCATCGATCGCTTCCTGCAACATGCGCTTTTCATTGCGGGTAATCACTTCCGGCGCTCCCAGCTCCAGCAGCCGCTTCAGGCGGTTATTGCGGTTAATCACGCGGCGGTATAAATCATTCAGATCTGAGGCCGCAAAGCGACCACCATCGAGTTGGACCATCGGGCGCAGATCAGGCGGGATAACCGGCAGCACGGTCAGGAACATCCACTCCGGCCGGATCCCAGCTTTCTCGAGCGAGCCAATCAGCGAAACGCGCCGCAGCAGACGCTTGCGCTTAGCTACTGAAGCCTCCTCAGCCTCGCGCAGTAGCTGCGCTTGGAGGGCCAGCAAATCAAGTGCTTCGAAGATAGCCCGGATAGCTTCTGAGCCAATACCGGCCTTAAACACATGCCCGTAGCGGAGCGACAGCTCGCGGTACTCTACCTCAGAAATAATTTGATACGGAGAGAGCTCTTTCAGCTTGCTTTCGGCCTCGGTTACCGCCGCACTTAATTTGTCCTGCTCGGCTTTTTCCTGTTTTATCAGGTCAGTGCGCTTTTTGCTCTCACCCTCGCGTAAGCCTGCCCGCAGTTGCTTGTAGCCATTCTTAATCGCGGTCAGCTTGGCGTCTGCCTCCCGACGCAGACGAGTGAGCACGTCCGTTCGCGCCGCTTCATCCACCTCGGTGACGATATAGGACGCAAAGTAAATAACTTTTTCAAGCTGCGACACGTTGATATCGAGCAGGAGGCCCATTTTCGATGGCACGCCGCGCAAGAACCAGATGTGCGACACGGGCGTAGCCAGCTTGATGTGCGCCATGCGCTCTCGCCGCACAATTGATCGCGTAACTTCCACGCCGCACTTATCACAGACAATGCCCTTGTAGCGAATCCGCCGGTACTTGCCGCAGTAACACTCCCAATCTTTCGTTGGCCCGAAAATACGCTCATCAAAAAGCCCGTCCTTTTCCGGCTTCTGGGTCCGATAGTTAATCGTCTCCGGCTTTGTCACTTCTCCAAATGACCAATCCAAAATTTTCTCGGGGGAGGCCAGTGATAGCTTCACCGCCTTAAAATCAGTCAGCTCAGTTTCGTCGCGTCTGAAACTCATAGTGCGCCTTTAACGCCGGTCTTCGCCTTTTCTCCCGCCAGTACTTCGCTGACTGCAGACTGCTCTTCCTCGCGCACTGCCCGCGCGTCCTGACCGATCAACTCAACTTCCAGCGCCAAGCCTTTCAGCTCTTTCACCAGCACATCAAAGGCCGCCGGTACCCGAGGCGGTAAAATCGGCGTTCCTTTCACAATCGACTCGTACGTCTTGCTGCGCCCTGGCACATCATCCGATTTAATCGTCAGCATCTCCTGCAAGCTGTGCGCAGCCCCATACGCCTCGAGCGCCCACACTTCCATTTCGCCAAAGCGCTGCCCGCCAAACTGAGCTTTGCCGCCCAGGGGTTGCTGCGTCACCAAGGAATACGGACCCGTGCTGCGCATGTGCAGCTTATCGTCGACGAGATGGTGCAGCTTGAGCACATACATCACGCCCACGGTGACCTTGTGGTCAAACGGCTGCCCGGTTAAACCATCAATCAATTCAACTTTGCCATCTTCCGGTAAACCCGCCGCGACCAGTTCCTGTTTAATCTCGTCTTCCTGCACACCAATAAACGAAGGGCTGGCCGCAAAATAACCCAGCTTTTCTGCAGCAATACCCAGGTGCGTCTCCAAAATCTGGCCCAAATTCATCCGCGAGGCCACACCCATGGGGTTCAGCACAATGTCCACGGCCGTCCCGTCGCGCAGGTACGGCATATCCTCCACCGCCCGGATCTCGGCAATCACACCTTTATTACCATGGCGGCCAGCCAGCTTATCGCCCACCTGCAGCTTGCGCAGCTGAGCAACACTGATTTGCACTTGCTGCAACACGCCACTGGGCAGCTTATCGCCCTCCTCGCGAGAAAACGTCTTGATCGCCACCACCTTACCTACTTCTCCATGCGCCAAATAGAGCGAGGTGTCTTTTACGTCCTTAGCTTTTTCGCCAAAAATCGCCCGCAGGAGCCGTTCTTCAGAAGTGAGGTCCGTCTCGCCTTTGTTCGTTACCTTACCCACCAGAATATCACCGCTGCGTACTTCTGCCCCCAGCCGCACGATGCCGTCGGCCCCGAGGTTACGTAATTTCTCTTCGCTCACGTTGGGAATATCGCGGGTAATCACTTCGGGACCAAGCTTGGTATCCCGCACATCCACCGTAAAATCCTCGATATGCGCCGAGGTGTATAAATCGTCGCGCACAACCCGCTCGGAAATAACAATGGCATCTTCGAAATTGCCGCCATACCAGGGAATAAAGGCGACCAGCAGATTTTGCCCAAGCGCCAGATCGCCCTGCTCAGTCGCCGAGCCATCGGCCAGCAAGTCTCCCGCCGCAATTCGCTGGCCAACTTCAACCAGCGGGTGCTGGGTCATGGCCGTTGATTGGTTACTGCGCTGAAAATTTTGGAGTCGGTACACCCGCCTATTCTTCTCCGAGTCGACAATCGTGATCTGCTGCGCATCAACCGCCACGACTTCGCCCTCATCTTCCGCCACCAGCGTTTGACCGGAATCGTACGCTGCCCGCGCCTCGAGCCCCGTTCCCACGCGCGGCGCCTGCGGCACCACCGAGGGCACCGCCTGACGCTGCATGTTCGATCCCATCAAGGAGCGTTGAGCATCATCGTGCTCAATAAACGGAATCAAGCCGGCCGCCAGACTCACGATTTGCTGCGGCGATACATCAATGTAATCGATCTCGCTCCCGCTCACCTCGGCGAATTCGCCCTGCCGGCGCGCTTCCACTTTTTCCTGCGTAATTTTTCCATCCGCACCCACGCTCGTTTGTGCCTGCGCAATCACGTATTTTTCCTCTTCGTACGCATCAAGATACTCGATCTCATCTGTCACCACCCCAGCCCGCACTTTTCGGTACGGCGTTTCCAGGAAGCCGTATTCGTTGAGGCGGGCGTACAGCGCCATGTGGCCAACCAAGCCGATGTTGGGGCCTTCCGGCGTTTGAATCGGGCAAATCCGACCGTAGTGGCTGCGGTGAACATCCCGCACCTCAAAACCAGCCCGGTGGCGATCCAACCCCCCCGGCCCCATCGCCGACAGGCGGCGCTTATGCTCCACTTCCGACAGGGGATTAGTCTGATCCATAAACTGGGAGAGCTGCGAGGACGTAAAGAATTCTTTCACCGCCGCAATAATCGGCCGGGCATTAACCAGCTGGGAGGGCGTCATGCGCTCAAGCTCGAGCGTGCTCATCCGATCCTTGGCAATGCGCTCCATGCGCGTTAAGCCGATCCGAAACTTATTCTGAATCAGTTCGCCCACCGGGCGCACCCGTCGGTTACCTAAGTGATCAATATCATCGGCCGGCGCCTGGCTGATGTTTAAGCGAATCACCTCGCGCAACACCGCCAGTAAGTCATCAAGCTGCAGGATGCGCCACTTCGCTTCCTGGGAGACCGACAGCCCTAGACGCTGGTTAATGCGGTAGCGACCCACCTTACCAAAGTCATAACGGTCGAGTCGGAAAAACATATCGTGAATCATTTGGCGCGCATTATCCACCGTAGCCAAGTCGCCTGGCCGCAGCCGCTTGTACACCTCTTTTAATCCCTCAGCGGTGTTATGCGCCGCATCTTTATTAAAGGTCGCGGCCACATACGACAGCTCAGGATCAGTGTCTGCCTCGGCCAACGCTTTCTGAATGGTTTCATTATCCGCCATACCGAGCGCGCGCAGCAGGCTAGTGACGGCCACTTTACGTTTGCGATCGATCCGCACATAAAGCGCCCCATCACTGGCGGTTTCAATCTCGAGCCAGGCGCCACGGTTCGGAATAATTTTCGCTCCGTACCAGTTACGACCTTTCGCAAATTGACTCGTGAAGAAAACGCCCGGCGAGCGAATAAGCTGCGAGACCACCACTCGCTCCACGCCGTTAATAACGAACGTCGCCCGGGGAGTTAACACGGGAAACTCACCCAGATACACTTCCTGCTCTTTCACTTCCCCGGTTTTCTTATTCACCAGCCGCACAGCGCTGCGGATTGGCGCTTCAAACGTGGCATTGCGATCACGCGCCGTTACCTCCGTATGCTTCGGTTCATCAAGGTAGTGATCCAGAAAATGCAATTCCAAATTACCCGCGTAGTCAACGATCGGAGAAATCTCCGCAAAAAGTTCGCCCAAGCCTTCATCGCAAAACCAACGATACGAATCCAGCTGCATCCTCAGCGCGTTATCCGCCTGAGCAACGCTAGGGGTAAAAGCACGAAAGGTTTTCCGCTTGCGTAACGATGTAGGCACGAATGACCTCTAAAGTAAAAAAATAAGGCTACAAAATGAGCCCAGCTCCGCTCTGCCAGCGTAGCTTAGCCACGATAACTTGCCCTTGCAGGCACAAATTGACACACACCACCAATCCCCGTCTTAAGACGATAGGGTAGAGTATAAGATCGCCCCGAAAAGATGTCAAGCGCCTTTGGCAATCTGCAAGAGAAGTTATCCACAGGCCAGCAGGCCTGTGCCCAGCGAAGCTCGCGCTAGCGAGCGTAGTTGGGCTTCTGAAGCTCCATCACATCCGCGCCGGCCGCATAGACCAGCAGCGCGCCAATCACCGCACTGGCCCGTAGTCGTGAAGTTCGCTGACTAGCGCCCGCGCTCACGTCGACCCGATCAAGCGCAGTCACGGAAACGTGAGCTTCGGCGAGGAGTGCATCAATAGCTGCTAACAGCTCTGTGCTCACGGACAACCCGACGCGCCAGCGCCGCTGAGCCAAAATACTTGCACCGCGCCGCAACACTACCATTGCTTCATCCTGCGATGTATCAATAGTAAGCGTGGTCATCGTGCCCGGTTTTCCCGCAGCAACTCACGCACCACCTCGCTATCACTCCAGGAAATAATCTCGCGCCCAACAGCCATACCACGCTCCGCACCTTTGCCTGTGATGACAACGACATCTTGAGCCACAGCTTTGCTGAGACAGTAGGCAATTGCCTCGCGCCGATCAGGCACACGACGCCACGCGGCAAAAGCAGTCAGCCCCCGCTCTAGGTCAGAAAATATTTGCTCCTCGTCTTCCATCCACGGATCCTCACGAGTGAGCACAATCTCGTCAGCATAGGCTGCCACTGCCTGCGCCATCGCCGGACGCTTACCCCGATCTCGCTTCCCCGCCGCTCCTAAAACAGCAAAAATATTCCCGCCGGTGTGTGTGCGCACGTACGAATACAGCCGCGCGAGCGCATCGGGCGTAACCGCGTAATCAATCAGCACCCGCGCCATCCCCGGCTCGACAATCCACTGCATCCGGCCCGGCACGTGCTGCACCACCGCTATGCCCTCGGCAATCGCCTGCTCGGGCGCGCCCGCCGCCCGAGCGAGCAGGCTCGCCGCTAAAGCATTCTCCTGATTAAACGCGCCAGGCAGGGGAGTAGTAACACTGCGTGCCTGCTCCGCCGTAAAACGAATCAATTTCAACTGGTGAAATTTGTCTCTCGGGATGAATATTTTTTCCAGGACGGTATCCCGGATGACGAGCGGCGCGCCCGGTGCAAGGTAATGCACAATCTCCCCCTTAGCCCGCCCGTACTGCTGCATGGTCCGGTGGTAATCCAGGTGTTCCCGCTCAAGGTTTAAAATAATTGCCCCTACCAAGGTAATGCCAGCGAGCCGATGCTGATCCAGCGCGTGGCTCGTCATCTCGAGCACGACGTATCGTACACCACCACGCTGCATCGCCTGCAGCAGCTGGTACACACGTCGACTGGGCAGCGTGGTCATTTTAGTAACATTGTGTTCTTCCCATTCACCCAAGCGCCAAGCGACTGTACTGAGCATCCCCACCTGCGGCCGACCATAGGCTGCCGCGAAAATACTATCCAGCAGATAGCAGGTTGTCGTCTTCCCATTCGTTCCAGTCACACCATAGATCTGCATACCCCGATCTGGCCGGCCATACGTGAGACGCCACGCGTGTGCCTGAAAAAAGTGGTAGATGTTCTTAAGCTGCTGGTAGAAATTCATAAGCGAGACAACCGCCGGGCGGCCGCGTACAACCAGTACCCGGTTGCGTTTAACACCAGGTCGTACGCCCCAACGTAGCTCACCCGCCGCCCGCCAAACCCTGCCTTGAAACGCGTAATGCCTGCCCAAGGATGATCAGGGCTCTGCGGGACCACGCCGAAAAAGTCGTACTGCTTGCATCCGCGCGCTCGCGCCCAACGCATTGACTCCCACTGCAGCAAATGCGGCGCCATGAGCTCGCGCTGCGTCGAGCTGCTTGCCCCGTGGACATACGTCACAGTATCACCAAAGGTAATCAGTATGTGCACCGCCAGTATCTCACTCCCCGCCTCAGCCACGGCTAAAACGAGTCTCCCGGCAGGGGATAGTACGCGCTGCATCACGCGGTAGTACTCATCGGGGTGAAACCGGAACTGTGCCCGGCCCGTCACCTGCCGGGATAAGTGCAAAAATGCCTCCACGTCCGCCGCCGCCTCAGAGAAGCGAACGCGTACTCCCTTCCGGAACGCCAGGCGAATATTGTAGCGCGTCTTTGCGTGCATGTTTTCAAGCAACTGTTCCTCTGGCGCAGACACATCAACGACCAACGTATGTCGTGGCTGTACATCGTGGTCGGCTTTTCGCCACGCTCCTCCCGGCACCGTCGCCGGCTCAATCCGAACAAACAGTGCGCGCTGCTCGCGCCCCAGCAGCTGCAACTGTTGGAGCACATCGGCGCGAGAGGCCGCCGGCGCTTGCGCGGCAAACAGCGGCCCGCGAGGCACATAGAGCCAACGCTGGCCCGTCGGCAGCGTCCGCTGCAAAACTAAAGCTGCCGCTTGCGGCGTACCCCCACCAGTGACGAGCCGCCACACGCTGATGCTAAACGCCTCCTGAAACGCACCCCACTCCCACGACTGCAAAAAAGACGCGCCCGGCGCGCTCGCGACAAAATCATTCCACTGCTTTCGATCACCGTGCGACACGTTGTGTTTGCAGTATCGCCCGCACCGCTTCCTCAACCGTCTGCACACTACCGGGCAACTGTTGCACAGCCTGCCGAGCTTGGACAGCAGTGTACCCCAAGCTCACGAGTGCATCCACTACCTCGCTCTGGAGAGTACTCCGCGGTCCGCCCTCCGCTGGCGCCTTGAGCTTGCCTTTCAGCTCCACAATAATCCGCTCCGCCGTCTTACGCCCAATCCCCGACACCCGGGTAAGAATTGTCGTATCCTCCTCAGCCACGGCCGCCACCAGCGCCTGGCCTGAAGCTACTTCAAGAATCCCCATCGCTGTTCGGGGCCCAACCGACGGCACCGTCAGCAACAGTTCAAAGTAGTGCAAGTCATCTTTCGTCGCAAAGCCATACAGCGCTTCCGCCTCAGCCGACACCTGGTGGTAAATCCTCAGCGTCACGGGCTCTCCCACGCCCACCGTGCGGCCGAACGCCGACAGCACCGCCACGCGCAATCCCAGCCCGTTCACATCAACAATCAATGCTTTATCCTCTTTCTCCAGGACCATCCCTGCCAGGTACGCAATCATGCCTGGAGCATAAAATAACCCTTGCCTTTTGGCTACCCGCCTGCCTAGGCTCAGGTGTGGCTTCTCACGAATTTACGCTCAAAGCGCCCTACCAACCTGCCGGGGACCAGCCCCAGGCAATCAAGCAACTTGTTGTCGGCATTAAAAAAAGCTTGCCGTACCAAACCCTGCTCGGCGTCACCGGATCCGGCAAAACGTACACGATGGCAGCTGTAATCGAAAAAACACAAAAACCGGCTTTGATCATCAGCCATAACAAAACGCTCGCTGCACAATTGGCCGAAGAGTTTGCTGAATTTTTCCCGGACAGCGCCGTCACGTACTTCGTCTCTTACTACGATTACTACCAGCCCGAGGCGTACCTGCCCCGCACCGATACCTACATCGCCAAAGACGCCAGCATCAATGAAGAAATCGATCGCCTGCGCCACGCGACGCTGGAGGCAATCCTCACCCGCCCCGATGTCATCGTCGTCGCCTCCGTGTCCTGCATCTACGGCTTAGGCGCGCCAACTGAATACTTCGAACAGCGCCTGACGCTCACACGTGGCGCACTGCTGCCGCGCCGCGAGCTGCTGCAACACCTCACGCGCCTGCACTACACCCGCAATGATCTCGATCTCGTTCGCGGCACCTACCGCGTCCGGGGAGACACAATCGATATCCACCCCGCCGGCGAAGATTATATCCTCCGCGCTGCCATCCTCGGCCCCCGCCTGGAGCAGCTGTCGTACTTAGACGACCTGACCGGCCAGGTGGTGCGTCAACCCGAGGCGGCCACCGTGTTCCCGGCCACGTTCTTTATGACCAGCCCCGACAAACACACTGCGGCGCTCGACTCCATTCGCACTGAGCTAGCAGAGCGCCTGGCGCACTTTACGCGCGCGAAAAAAGTTCTCGAACTCGAGCGCCTGCAGCAGCGCACCACCTACGACCTCGAGATGCTACAGCACATCGGCTACGTGTCCGGCATTGAAAACTACTCGCGCCACTTCGATGGCAGAACCCCCGGCTCTCCCCCTGCTACCCTCCTCGATTACTTCCGCCATAGCTTTGGTGAGAATTTTCTCACGTTCATCGATGAATCACACATGACAATTCCGCAAATTGGCGCCATGTATGGTGGCGACAAGGCTCGCAAAGATAGTTTAATCACCCACGGCTTTCGCCTCCCCTCAGCCCGCGATAACCGCCCGCTCAAATTCAACGAATTCGAAGACCGCCTGCGCCAGACCATCTTCGTCTCCGCCACACCCGGTCCGTATGAGCATAGCCGCAGTGAACAACAGGTGGAGCAAATCGTCCGCCCTACCCATCTGCTCGACCCCACGATCGAGATACAACCCACGCAATACCAGGTCGATAGCGTCATCGACGCTATTCGCGATCGGCTGAAGAAAAAGCAGCGAGTCTTGGTAACCACGCTCACTAAGCGCATGGCCGAAGAGCTCGCCACCTACTTGATCGAAATGAGCATCAAGGCCGCCTACCTGCACGCCGATATTGCCACGTTCGATCGCCTGGAAATTTTGCGCAATTTGCGCACCGGCGCCGTGGACGTGCTGGTGGGCATCAACTTACTGCGCGAAGGGCTGGATCTACCGGAAGTTTCTCTTGTCGCTATTATGGATGCCGACAAAGAGGGATACCTGCGCTCCGAGACGTCCCT
>DATDVI010000076.1:0-13669 GCA_035290125.1 Candidatus Anderseniibacteriota bacterium | reverse complement strand
GTGCTCGGGTATGCGCCGCAGCATAATTTGGAGCGGGGCGCGGCGGCGTACCTGAACTGGTATCGGTCATTTGTAGCACCAGAGCGCACCCCAGCGCAGGAGCAGCATGCCAGCTCTTAAAACGCGCATTGCGGTGGTGCCTGA
Source organism: Candidatus Anderseniibacteriota bacterium (assembly GCA_035290125.1). GTDB lineage: Bacteria > Patescibacteriota > Andersenbacteria > UBA10190 > UBA10190 > DATDVI01. Next base: position 13,525 of record DATDVI010000076.1, on the reverse strand, counting down.
TCAGTTTGCCAGCAGCATTCTGGGCTGGCCGGTGTGGGAATTACAGCAGTTGGGGAGTGAGGTTGAGGATCGGGAGAGTTTGCGGCACCAACTGGGAGGTGGCCGAGCACTGTTGTATGCCAAGGTGCCGGTTGATGATGTGGCGGCTAGTAATCTGTTGGCCCGCAACGGCTGGCAACTGGTCGACACCAGCGTACAGTTAGAGAAAAATTTTTCTCTGCCCTACGACTTTCGACGTTCGAAAGTGAGGTTTCGCTTGGCGCTGCCGAGCGATGAAGAGCCGGTGGCGACTATTGCTCGCACATCTTTCAGCTGCAGCCGCTGGCATCGCGATGCACTGATTGAAAGCGCGCGGGCTGATGCGCTCAAAGAAGCGTGGGTGCGTAATTTTTGGCGCGGACAGCGCGGTACGCATATGGTGGTAGCGGAAATCGATGGTGCCCTAGTTGGCTTTCATCAAATAGTGAAGCAGGAAAGTGTGTTGCTCGTTGATTTGATTGCGGTCGATGCGCAGTACCGAGGCCGAGATATTGGCACCGGGCTCTTGGCGTACGCCGAGCGGCACTGCGGCAGTTTAGCCAAGATGTTGGTGGGGACCCAGCTGAGTAACCGGGCGAGCTTAAAAATGTACCAGCGGCGCGGCTTTCACATTGTGCGGGCTAGCCATACCTGGCACTACCATTTGCCCTCGGGGACCAGCGCGGGTATGGTAGAGACAGATGCGCATTGGTAACTGGGAATCCGCGCGGCGGGTGTTGGTAGTTGCGGAAATTGGCAATAACCACGAGGGAAATTTTGAGGTGGCGCAAGAGCTGGTGCGGAAAGCGGCGGCGTGTAACGTTGATGCCGTAAAGTTCCAGACGTTTAAAGCCGAAAACTTTGTCAGCCGCTCCGATATGGCGCGGTTTGAGCGCTTGAAATCATTTGAGCTTACCCCGGAAGAGTTTGCTGAGCTCTCTGCGCTGGCGCATTCGTTAGGCTTACTCTTTATCTCCACACCGCTTGACTTAGGCAGCGCCGCCATATTGGAGCCGCTGGTTGATGCATATAAAATTGCGTCCGGAGACAACAATTTTTATCCGCTGATCGAACGTGTTGCGCATACGAGAAAGCCCCTGATTATTTCCACCGGTATTACCGCTATCGATCAGATACGGCAGACGGTTGATTTTGTGCGCCGAGAGTGGCGGCGGGCGGATATTCAGCAAGGCCAGCTGGCACTTTTGCACTGCGTTGCCGCATACCCGGTGCCGATGGAGCAAGCGAGCCTGCGCTCGATTTCGTATTTACAGCAGCAGTTTCCGACGCTGACAATCGGGTATTCAGATCATACTGACGGGATTGAAGCGGCTGTCTTGGCGGTAGCACTCGGCGCGCGGATCATCGAAGAGCACTTTACCTTGGATAAGCAGTATTCCGATTTTCGAGATCATCAACTCTCCAGCGATCCGATGGATATGACACGACTTATCACCCAGATCCGGGCGGCAGAGCACATGTTGGGGAGAGTCGAGAAAAAGCTGATGCCGAGTGAGGCAACTATGCCAGCGGCTATTCGCCGGTCTATTGTCGCGGCGCGTGATTTGCCGGCCGGACACGTGGTTAGCATCGATGATCTTATCTGGTTGCGGCCGGCCGGAGGCTTGTCGCCGGGGCAGGAGGAGTTGCTGCTTGGAAAAAAGCTGACGCAGCCGGTGCAAGCAGGGGAGCAGCTGCAGGAAACTTGGGTGGTTCCCAGCGAGGAACGCCAGCGCGAGCGAACTTTGGTACCGTAGATCAAAAGAAAAAGCCCCGTTCGCGCGCAAGCTACTTGGGGTTACTGATGGCTCAGGAGACTTTAACAATGAGGTGGTGGTCATTGAGTCAATGGGGGCGTCAAAAGCGCTGCAATTTGTTGCACTATTCTGTGAGCACCTTGCTTGCCCCGCACATTAACTGTTGCGAATTCTCCGTCTACGCAAAGAAATGTGACGGACCAGGGGTGCTCAGATATAACTTGACTTGCGACTCCGGTGCCTTGCAGAACTTTCTTCCCTTTGTACTCACCCCACCTACCTGCCGTAACATAACTTTGACGACACGAATTGTTTCGGCGTAGGTGACCGGCAAGGCCTGTACCGTCGGAATAGATCGCCCCACATGACGAGCACACTGGATTTTTCTTTGAAGTCCGCTTCTGCTCGAGTGATCGTTTACCACTCTGTATCGCTCGTATGGCTTCCGTCCTTTCAAGGTGTCTTTCGTGACTCGTTTCTGTTTCTTCCAATGGGCCGCCACAGGCGAGGCAACGCGGTTGAGCCGCTCGGCCCAGCTCATGTGGTAATACGTATCGCACTGTCTTGCAGTCGCGGCAGCGGAAACTGAGTACGTTCGATTTCTTGAGCCTGGTCTGGCGTCCTCCAGGATAGCTCTTTCCGCCATAATCCGACACGGTTGGTTTTCTTCCCATGGTCCACTCCTTTTTGAATGTTAAAGGTGCTCAAATCAGGTCAGGGTAGAGATAATTTACACTTTATTTCTAGATTGTCAAATCTGTTTGGCGGTGGCGAATACATCGACGCGTTGACGCGTCGATGTGTTTTCCAACACCTGGTGTTAAACACCAGGTGTTGGTTTTGAACGATAAAAAGAAAAACCCCGTTCACATGAAAGCTACTAGGGGCCGACTGACATCAGCGCTCTTCGTTCTGGTTGGCCGAAGCCTTTTCCAGAACTCGAGCGAAGATATCAGCGATGGGGTCGGGGCAGGAGCCAGGCGGCACACAGGAGTTACAGGCAGGAGTCATCCCCCTGCCTGTGTTCCGTGTATCCGCGACGTAGATGGTCGCTCTGTTTTTGTAACAGAGCTGACACATCTCGCCTTTCGGGCATCCCCAGCCGACGACATGTAGAGCCATCTTGCTCTCCTTGGTAAGGGTGTTGGGTTTCCACTCACTCATTATTGGTGCTAGCAAGTTCCCTTTTCTCAAGGAGTTTTGATGGCCTAGGTCGTAGATACAGCAGGTACATCATCACGGTCATATTCGCGAAGAATGAAATCGGTTGGGCCGCATCTTGCAAGGTCCACGAGGGGATCGCCATAACGGCAGCTACGCATGACAACCAGAAGATCGTCCAGGCAGTTCGATCCTCTTTACTCGGGTCGTGCCACGCTGACACGAATGTTGGGATCGAGCCGATGCACGTGGCGCACTGGCTGGCCAGGATTGCTAAGATGGGGTTGCTGAATGCTTGCCATAGAGCGATACCGACAACGGCACCGACGAGGCAGAATACATCCAGCCTTGTCCATCCGGGTTTTCCATACTTGATTGCTAGTACAACAACGACCCAGTCACCGAGTACTGCCCCAATGATTTGTCCATTCAGCGCGTCTTTAGCGTACATGGCGAGGAGTGTGATGGTGCTGAGTGTCGCCCAGGTGACCCAGGATACTTTCGCTGGTCTTGCTTTATCTCGAAAGATAGCAATGATGTATGGTAGGAACCCAGCCAAGGCCAAAAAACCAGCGATCACAGACAGAGAGTTCTGGATTGTGGACACGGATAGCCTCTTTCTTCGCGAAGATTTATGGTTTTGTAAAGGACAGAAGTCCTACTGTGAGCCTCTAGAACTGAATTGTTTATGCTAGTAGATTGTAGCCATTTTGTCAAATGCTGGCAGAGGCAATACATCGACGCATCAACGCGTCGATGTGTGGGGCGCAGAGTTTCTTTGTTTCGCCACTGTTACTGCTCGGCGTCGCTTGCCTCTCCATACATCGATGTGTGGAGAGGGGGACTTGGCTTGATAGATTTGTGGTGTTTGGAAAAAAGAAAAACCCCGTTCACATGAAAGCTACTAGGGGCAAGATGCCGACTGAGAAAAATGGCTAGGCAGAAACTTCCTGCTCTACAAGTTCTCCGTCGGGAGTGATGTGCAGTTTGGCAAGCGCGCTATCGATTTTTCCGAGTTCATGCTCGATGGCTGCTTCGTAGCTCTCGTGCTTCCCTGAGCGAACTTCCGCTAACAGATCTTCGTAGCAGCCGCCCACAAAGTCCAGAATTCCCTCAACCGCTCTTCTACTAAATCCAGATGGAGGCATAGTTAACTCCTCAAAAGGTACCAAGCTTGAAATAACCACGCAGCTATCAATATGCCCGAAATACACTAAAAGTCAAGCAAGCATGCGCCAGCACAACACATCGACGCGTTGATGCGTCGATGTGTGGGATGCGCACAATCGTTATCTCACTTGTCCTGCATACCCCAGTTTTTGCGCAGTAATAAAAACGCTCCAGTCGTAATGCTGGAGCAATTGTGCAATTAGTTATCGCTTGGTCTCAGTTTTCGTTTCAGAGCTTCTGCCTCGGCTGCTCGTATTCTTTCGAGCACTCGCGGACCCTCCTCGGCTATGGTCTTGTCGAGACTCTCTTTGTCTCTTTGGCGCTGCAATTTTTTTCTCTCCGCTTGCTCGCGATCTAGCTCTTCTTCCGTTCCTCCGTAGACAATCCGCGAATACAAATCCCTTAACCACTTACGTGCTGCAGCAACGTTCATGTCATTTTCTCCTACACTTTTTGACTTGAAATTTCTTTAACGAACAGGGGTGTCTTGGGTGTACGAAACTGTGTTGCCTGTTTAGCCGTTTTGCTGGTTCATGTCAAGAATTGAATGGGTGGCGGGCCGGGCGGGGAGGGGTTATAACTATATTTATGTGTGGAATTGCGGGATATATTGGGCCGCGGGAGATTGAGGCGGGAATTATTGACCGGACGCTGGGATTAATGGAAAATCGCGGGCCGGATCACCAGGAACACCGGCGGGTGGCAACGGGTGCAGTGAATGTTGATTTGCTGCATGCGCGCTTGAGCATTATTGACCTTGATCCTCGCTCGAACCAGCCCCTGACCATTGGGCCGGCGACGGTCGTTTTTAACGGCGAGATATATAATTATTTAGAGCTACGGGCTGAACTGAAACGGCGTGGAGTTAGTTTTACGACACATTCTGACACCGAAGTTTTAGTGCAAGCATATTTAGTGTGGGGCGAGAAGTGCGTGGAAAAATTCGAGGGCATGTGGGCTTTCGCGATTTGGGATCAGCAGAAGCAGCGCCTGTTTTTGTCGCGCGATCGGTTTGCCGAAAAGCCGCTGTATTATAAATCGGCCAGAGGCGGGTTCTATTTTGGCAGCGAAGTAAAGTTTTTACGCTCGCTGCTTGATCGGCCACTCGCCGTTAATCAGCGCCAGATCCTCCGGTACTTAGTGCACGGGTATCGATCTCTCTATCAGCATGGCGAGACATTTTTTGAGGAAGTACAAGAAGTGCCGTACGCGTCGAACATGATTATCGATTCTTCGGGCAAGCAGCGTACGTATCGCTACTGGGAGCCGGCGTATCGGCCGCAGCAGATGACAATCGCCGAAGCTATTGAGCGCACACGAGCTGCCTTACTCCGGAGTATTAAGTTGCGCCTGCGGGCCGACGTGCCGCTGGCATTTTGTTTAAGCGGCGGGGTTGATTCTGGCTCTCTTATTTCACTTGCGGCCAAAGAACTCAACCAAGAAGTCGCGGCGTTTTCTATGGTGGTCAGCGATGCGCGGTACAACGAGCAAAATAATGTTATGGCCACCGCCCGCGACGTTGGTTGTGAGCATACGCTGATTCAGCTTAAACCCGGGGCGGATGTTTTGGACCGGCTGCAGGCGCTGGTCGCTTACCATGACGCACCGGTCGCGACGATTACTTTTTTCGTGCATGAGTATTTGATGGAGGCAATGGCTGAGCGCGGTTACAAAGTATCGGTGTCGGGCACATCAGGAGACGAGCTCTTTTCCGGATACTATGATCACTGGTTACTGCATTTGCTGGAGATGCGTAATCATCCTGATTTTGCGCAGCGTCTTAAAGAGTGGCAACAGTACATTCAGCCGTTGGTGCGCAATCCCTACTTGAAAGAGCCGCGTTTGTTTTTTGATAATCTTGAGGAGCGGCGCTATTTGTTTCTTGATCGGGACGTATTTGCTCAGTACTTGAGGCAAGACTTTACGGAAGAGTTTTCGGAGCATCACTTTACCGCTTCCCCTCTGCGCAATCGGATGCTCAACGAGCTGTTTCACGAGGCGACGCGCGTGGTGCTGCATGAGGATGATCTGAATGCTATGAAGTATTCAATCGAAAACCGCAGCCCCTACTTAGACACCAGGCTCTTTGAGCTGGCATATTCGATTCCGCCAGAGCACTTACTGAAGAACGGGTTTGGCAAATATGTGTTGCGGGAAGCCATGCGGGGAATTCTGAACGACCAGGTGCGGCTGAGCCGGCAAAAGTTTGGGTTTAACGCGCCTTTTGCCGATTTGATTGACGTGAACAACGCGTCGGATTGGGACTACCTGATGAGCGACGGGCCGATCTTTGAGCTGGTTGATAAATCTAAAATCGCGGTTGCACTGCGTGAGTCAACGATGCCGGAGAGCATGAGCAAGTTTTTGTTTAATTTTGTTAATGCGAAACTGTTTCTGGAATTGCAGGCAGGGAAGGCGCAGTCCGTTGCAGACGGACAGCGCGACATGATACGCTCTCGGACATGACATATTGCAAGCGCTGCGTGCTGCCCAATACCCGCCCTGGCCTGGTGTTGGCGGAGGATGGGGTATGCAACGCCTGCCACTATGCCTGGCGGAAGCAGCATGAGATTAATTGGCATGAACGCGCACAGGAGTTTCGGACGCTGGTTGCTCAGGTCAAGGAGAAGCGGCGTCCCTACGACTGTGTCATTCCGGTCAGCGGAGGCAAAGACAGTTTTTGGCAGGTGCTGACGTGTCTGGAGTGGGGTCTGAGGCCCTTGGCGGTTACCTGGAAACCGTCGGTGCGCACGCCCATAGGGGTCCGTAATTTGGGGGCCCTCATTAATCTTGGCATTGACCACATTGACTTTCGAGTGAATCCGCATGTTGAGCGCCGGTTCATGTTGCGGTCTTTCATTGACAAGGGAACTCCGGCGGTGCCGATGCATCTGGCCATGTTCAACATTTCTCTCAACGTGGCATTGGCGCACAATGTGCCGTTGATGGTTTGGGGAGAAAATTCATCGGAGGAGTATGGAGCGGCAAGTGAGCAATTTGCCGGGAAGACCATGGACGAAAGCTGGCTCAAGACTTTTAATACGCGCGGCACGAGTGCGGCCGATTGGGTAAGCGAAACATTGACCCGCGCGGAGCTGGAGCCGTATTTCGGTCCGTCTGCAGAAGCTGTTGCTAAGAGCGGACTTGTTGCTGTGTTTCTCGGACATTATTTTCCCTGGGATCCGCAGTATAGCCGCCAGGTGGCCGAAGCGCGCGGTTTTACAAAAAACGCTGGGAATCCTTTAACTGGTTTTTATGATTTTGCTGATCTTGATGACACGACTGTGGCTGTGCATCACTGGCTGAAGTGGTACAAGTTTGGGCTAACGAGGACATTCGATAATCTGTCACTCGAAATTCGGCACGGCCGCATGACTCGTGATGAGGCGATTGAAATTATCAAGGACCGGCGTGACGAAGTGCCGCGTGAGGCGATCCAGCAGTTTTGCGATTATGTTGGGATTACCGTGGAAGGCTTTTATGCCATTGCAGAAATGTATCGTAATCAGGGCATTTGGAAGCGCATTGATGGCGAGTGGCAGCTGCCTGGGTTTTTAATCAAGGACTGGTCGTGGCATGAAAATAACCGAGAAACAGCCTCCCAGAAAATTTGAAGCTGGTTTTGGCGAGAAAGTTCAGATGCTAGATTGTGGCACCGTTGAGCTTGCTTCGGATGAACAGATAACTTTTTTGACGCAGGAGAGAGCGGAGTATGATGTTGTGCGGAAAGAGTGGGGCTTTTATGCTACGCCGTCGACCAACGGGCGGCTGATCCGCTTTGGGCTGAGAGCGGCGCTCGTGAAAAACTTGGCGGAGCGATGGTACGTGGTGCTGGTCGAGACAGACAAACAGGAGTTGTTCCAGCAGTACTGCGACACAGAGAACCTTGTGGTCATAGCCTGGTTGGATGACGGGCCGACGCTTAAAAAGTTAGCCAAGCAGGGAAGCATATTGGTTGAGTAGTATGGTAGTAGCCCGCGCATCGATTGGCCGCAGAATTTTTGATGAGCTGCAGCGGCGCTGGCGGCTATGGCATGTTGACGTGCGGACGCGGCGTTTTATTAAACACAATCAGCGCATCTGGCGTCGGCAGCAACAAGGCATCGGCGCGCCGCAGGTTCTGATTAATGTTGATGCGCTCGGCGTGAACCACATTAGAATTAGTTATGTGGCTAATACTCTGGCGCGTGAGCATGATGCGGTGATCAAATCATATTCAGCTGCGCCGCTGAGTCGGCAGCGAAGATTAAAGAAAGTGTATGAGTCGTTCGGCGTTACGGGTCATATACTAACGCAGCTCAATGCGGGTCAGCGCCAACAGGTGCGCGCAGAGTTTAGAAAGACTCGTTCTCGTTTGAAAACCCGGCAGAATGTGCTTGATGTGGCTGTGAAGGGTGTTCCGCTGGGCGATGATATTTACGATACCTATTTGCGCGAAGCGCGGCGTGGGACGGTGCATCTTGCTGACCCCCTCTTCGATCAGGTGCTTGAGCGGTCAATCGGCCTGGTTATTTTTTGGCATGATTACTTTGCGCGTTACGACGTTACGGCAGTGGCGGTCAGTTTTGATGCGTACATTGACATCATGGCGCTTGTTAAAGTGGCTCACGCCTATGGTGTTCCGGTGACTAATGTTGATTTGGTTGCACCGGCCCGGCGCGGTACGTCTACGACTGCCAATGCTCATTTTGCGCACTTGCACGAATGGTTTTTGCGATTGTCTTCATCAGAGCAACGCATTGGCTTAGCAAAAGGCAGGGAGCACTTACAGCGGCGACTGAACGGCGAGATCGGCGTTGGCATTTCGCACTACATGCAGCGCTCGGCTTTTCACGCCGGGCGCAGCGCTTCGGTGCTGTGGCCGAGCGATCGGCCGAAGATTCTGGTTTGTACACATGAATTTTCTGATGCGCCGCATTGCTATGGCGAGATGCTTTTTTTGGATTTTTATGATTGGGTGGACTGGCTGGGCCGGCTTTCGCGAGACGTGGACTATGATTGGTACGTAAAGTTACACCCGGGCCACTGGGATGTGTCAGAAAAAATTGTGGCCGGCTTACTTATTAAATATCCGGCGTTTACGCTGCTTCCTGCCGACACGTCGCATCATCAGCTCGTGGAGGAGGGTATTAGCTGCGTACTCACGTGCATGGGTTCGGTTGGGCATGAGTATCCGGCGCTCGGCGTACCGGTGATCAACGCGGCATATAATCCGCATGTAGCATATAGCTTTTCGCATACACCGAAGACGATCGATGAATTTCGGCGCTTAATCCTGACCGTACCGCGGGAGAAGCAAAATATTTCACTCGCCGAAATTCATGAGTTCTTTTACATGTTTAACTATGATCTATTATCCGATAGCGTTGGTTTGACCTGGTGGCGGGAGTTGATGGAATCGCTGGCACAGGGGGAATCGCAGCGGCCAGCTGTGTATGCGCAATTTTTGGCGAGGTACACTCCGGCACAGCATGAAGCAACGCTGCGGCACCTGGCGTGGGCTCTGGCCCAAGACGTAACGCATCCCGCTGAACTGACGCTCCGGCGGCAGGGGGTAGACAAGTCTATCCAGGAGTGCGTACGCTAGGGTAAGCTTTTGTGTATGCATGTGTTGGCAATTATTCCGGCTCGCGGGGGTTCAAAGGGGATTCCGCTGAAGAACCTGGCGCTGGTGGCTGGTAAGCCACTGGTGGCGCACTCCATTGAACACGCCCTGGCAGCCAAGCTGGTGACGCGAGTGATCGTTTCGACCGATCATGAGGAGATTAAGCAAGCCGCGGTAGCGGCTGGGGCGGACGTGCCGTTCCTGCGCCCGACTGAAATTTCCCAGGATACCTCGGTTGACCTGGAGTTGTTTCAGCATGCGCTGCAGTGGCTCAGGGAGCACGAAAGCTACGAGCCAGATGTGGTTGTGCAACTGCGGCCAACGGCACCGTATCGTCAGCCGAAGTGGATTGATGAAGCGGTGCAGCTGCTAGCGGGTAACCGAGCGGCCGACTCTATTCGTTCTGTCTCGGAGCCGCGCGCTCACCCCTATCGCATTTTTCGTATTTCTCCCGAGGGCTGGCTCGATCCAATCATGAAGCATGAGCATCCCGCGCCGCACGACTTACTGCGTCAGCAGCACCCACCGATGTATCACTATAACTGCGTGATTGATGTGACTCGGCCGCAAACGATTTTTGAAAAGCAGTCGATGACCGGAACGAACATTGCACCGTACATTATGAATCCGGATGACGTGTTTGATATTGATTCACCGAGAGATTTGGAGCTGGTGCGGTTCTTTATGGAGCACCTGCAGGCTCAGGAGCAGGTTCCCGCTGGTGGATAACCCGCGCCGGTACCCCAACGGCAACAGCATTGGCCGGAATATCTTTGGTAACGACGGCTTTGCTGCCGATCACGGCGCCGGGCCCGATGGTGATGCCCGCAAGCACGGTAACATGGCTGCCAAGCCAGGCGCCGTCGCCGATGGTAATCGGCGCGTAGGTGTGGGGTTGGTCCATAATTGCTTGCCCGGCGGCCATGCCGTGATTCGAGCTCTGGATGTACGAGTAACCGGAGATCAGCACTTTTTTCCCGATGGTGATGTCCGTGCCGCAGTTGATGACTGTACCGATGCCGATACGCGTGCTCTGCCCGATACTGAGGGTGGCGTTGTTGGCCGCAACGAGGCGGACATTGTGGTCCAGCCGGCAGCTGTCGCCAATAATTATTTTTCCTCGCTCGCGGTTGCGCAGATCGACTTCGCCCATGAGCTGGACGCTTTCGCCCAGGCTTATGTCCTGCGCGCGGCCGGCGATGGTCACGCGAGGGGCACCGCGGACCTGTAATCTGCGGCCAACCGTAACGCCGCGCCAGCGCAGCAGAGCGCTGATTAGGAGGCTGTACGGTTGCCAGGCTGCGTCACCCAGCAGCAGGGCTAGTACTTTCATGCTTTCACGGTAGTATGATTTTAATGAAGCTATTTAGAGAATACCAGCAGGCGTCGCTGGTAATGACTGCAGACGATGCGCTGGAGGCAGCGCTGGGGCGCGCGATTGAGCGCTATCGCATAACGCACGTGTTGGAATCGGGTACGGCCGAGGGCACCGGGTCGACGCAAATGATCGCGAAGTGCTTTGGCGAGCGAACACCGGAAGCGTTTGTGACGATAGAAGCCAATTGGGAACGATGGCGAACGGCGCGACGTAATTTGGCCCGCTGGCCGTTTATCAAGTGTATATGGGGGCAGACAGTGCCGGTGAACGAGGCGGTGGATTTTATTGCGCACGATGAGGCGATTTTACACCACGAGCGTTACCCGGATCTGTTTATTGATGACGTTGATGACCCCGTTGGTTTTTATACGGCTGAGTGCCGGGGCGAACGCCAGCGGTCGAGCTGGCTTACGTTGGCAGAGTATGTCGATCGGATGTTTCGGCACAGCGGGGACAGAGTGCTTGGCCAGTGGCTGGAGCGCATGAAAGAAAAACGACCGTTGGTTGTGTTGGATTCGGCAGGAGGAATCGGTGTTTTAGAATACCGTATTGTAATAGAACAGCTGGGCGGAACGCCCTATTTCTTGTTGTTGGATGACGTGCATCACCTGAAGCACTTTCGCAGCCTGCAAGACATTAAACACCAGCCATCTTTTTCGATACTAGGAGAGAGTGCCGAGCATGGCTGGGTTTTGGCGGCCCACCGCGACGAGCGCGCCAACAAGTAATGAGAATTCTGGTTGTTCGCCTGGATGCGATCGGCGATATGGTGCTGATGTCGCCATTCATGCGGGAGCTGAGGCGTTTTCATCCTGAAGCTGAAATAACGTTATTAGTTCAACCGCTTGTTTTTAACTTAGTCGAACATTGTCCCTATGTGGACAAGGTGGTCACAAACTGGAGCTGGCGTTGGTTCTGGCGGCGACGGTGGGATCTGGCTCTTGCGCCGCGCTTTGATGTGGACCACTTTGGCGCCAACCGGGTTCTGTGGCTCAGTTTTGCCCGGCGGAGGGTTTGGTGGCGCAACGCGGATCGATTCACGCAGGCACCCAGGCACGAGGTGGAGCGTAATTTGGAAGTACTGAGCTGGCTTGAGATACCAGAGGCGAGCGAACGGCTCGAGAATTGGCGCACGCCCGCGGATACGGCGCGGGCTGAGCAGTTGCTGGCAGCTGGCGGAGGCGTGCCAACGGACACGGTATTCGCTTTTGTACCCGGCGCAAGTCACCCGGCGAAGCAGTGGGATTTTAATAAGTTTTTAGAACTTGGCGAGTGGCTTATCGATGTCCACAGAATAAAATTACTTGTCATGGGGGGCAATGATGAGAAACTTCTCGGTGAAGAGCTACAGCAACGTTTTGGTGATGCGGTCGTAGACGTGACTGGGCAAACAACCTTGCGCGAGGCAGGTGCATTGCTACAGCGCTGTCGCCTGTACGTGGGTAATGATACTGGGTTAATGCACCTCGCCGCGGCTGAGGGCGTGCCCGTGGTGGCGCTGTTTCGCCACCCGCTCTTGGCCGATGCGCGAGCTCGCTCTTCGCCAGTGCGCTTTCGGCCCTGGGGAGTGCCGCATGTTGTTGTGCAACCGCGCGAGGGTGACATCTCGACTATTTCCGTGCACGATGTACAGCATGCGATTACTACTTTCATCGGGCCTCGCTTTCAAGTGCTTGAGTCTGCATGAGACGGAAGCATTAGCGCTTGACATTGGCTACGACGGCCTCGAGCTGATGATGCCGCCGCGTGGGATGACGTCCGGCGAGACGGACCGCGATACGGATTTTGCCAGTGTGTCGCGGGCACCGCTTGTTCACGCCGGTGGTGACTTATTCGATGTTCCGCGCTATACGCAGTCGCTTTCCGAAGCAGTGGCGGCCGCACGGCAGGCAGGGGCGACCATGATCAATGTTCACCCGCCCGCGGCGCAATTTGGGGGACGCGCTCATGTGGTCTGGGGTATTGAGTATCTGCAACAACAGCAGCAGGCACACGGTATCGACTTTTTATATGAAGTGTTGGTTGATCCAGGTGGCGTGGCTGTTGAGCGGCAGGCTTGGTTTGCCGCGCGACAAGCTTACTTCACGCTAGATGATTGGGTGCGAGACGTTGAGACGTACGATCTTCGGGCGACACTCGATACTTGCCATGTGGGAACATGGGGGGTTGAAGTGGCGCAGTACGTGGAGCGGTTGGGAGATCGCTTGGCCCACGTTCATTTCAGTGATTACAATCGCACCACTCGCCGAGAGCATTTGGTGCCGGGTGAGGGCGATGTTGATCTGACAGGGTTTTTACGGGCATTGGCAGCGCGGCGGCCTGAGATTACCTTGACTGTCGAATTGAATCCGGTGGAGACGCCGGCGGCAGTGCGCGAGGCGGCGGAATGCAGCCGCGAGTATATTGCGCAGGCGCTGGCGGGGGAGCTATGATACG
>DATDVI010000075.1:0-29939 GCA_035290125.1 Candidatus Anderseniibacteriota bacterium | reverse complement strand
GGCGGCGGGGGAAAACAGAGCGGTGGAAGCAGCCCGCGCGGCCATTGAGAGCCCGATGCTGGATGTGACGATTGATGGTGCTAAGGGTGTCGTGTTTAACATCACCTCCGGCCCCGATTTGCGGATGTATGAAGTAGAGGAGGCGGCTCGGATTATTACCGAGAATGCCGATCCCAACGCGAAAGTTATTTTTGGTGCCGTGATTGATCCGGAGCAGGTGGAAGAGGGCGAGCTGAAGATTACGGTCGTCGCGACAGGTTTTGATCGTCCGGATGTGGTGCGGCGCTCCCAGCACCACTTTAGCGGAGCGGTGCAGATGGGACCAATGCGCAGTACACTGTCGCATGAGGAAGTGGCTCCTCTGCCCTCCCGACCCGAGCCGCACGTGGTGCGCCCGGCAGTGGCGCCGCAGCCGAAGCCGATGGAAGAGGAAGATCTGGATGTGCCGACGTTTATTCGGCGCAAGATGCGCGAGCAGAAAGAAGCCCGCCGCAAGGGCGAAGCCCAGTAGTTGGAAGTGGGAGTATAAATAAGGGGTGAGGGCTTTTTTTGTTTTGTTCTTGCTGGCGTGGCTGCTGGGCCTCTCGCTCGGCGTGGCGCACGTTCATATGTACATTGCTTCGGCGGCCTCGGCGCTGGTGGGCGCTGGCATACTTGCGCGCGCGTGGCGTGTACCCTACGCGCTCGTGGCTATGCTGCTGGTGCTGCTCGGTTTTATACGCGTTTCTGCAGATGTCGGCGAGCAACATGTCGACTGCGTGCCGGCGTCCCCATTTGCAGAGCGCATTATCGAGCCTGTTACTATAGAAACCGGACGAGTCCAGCTCATTACAGAAGACCAAACTGGGTGCCGGGTGCTGGTGTATGCGGCTCGTTTTATTGATGTGCAAGCAGGGGATGCGGTCCAGCTTACTAGGGGAACAATTAAGTCGCTCGCCGATGCGCGGGAGTACTCAGCCGGGTACGCTGAGTATTTATCGCGTCGCGGCATTGGGGCAACGTGGCTGTATCCCGAAATCATCGTGACGGCGCGCGAGCGCAGCTGGACACAGGAGTGGCACACGGCTGCGCGGCACAGCATCGAAAAAGTGTTCACTGAGCCTGAAGCCAGCCTCGCGCTGGCTATGCTGCTGGCGGAAGAGGGGACCCTGCCAGAAGATATCGTTGAGCGGTTTCGTATTACCGGGATCAGCCACATTCTGGCTATCTCCGGCTTTAATATTTCGCTGCTGGCCGGACTGCTTTTACTCATCTTGCTTATGCTGCCGCTGAGCCCCTGGGTGCGCACGGTTACGCTGCTCGCCATTTTGTGGAGCTACATCGTTTTCATTGGTGCGCCAACCTCAGCTTTGCGCGCGGCCGTTTTCTGGACGATGGCGCTGGCGGGGCTGCGGCTGCATCTGCTGGTGAGCCTGCCGGCGATTGTGCTGCTGGGATCGGCTGTGCTCGCCTCACTCTTGCCGCGTTACCTTATCGACATTGGCTGGCAGTTATCTGTTGCGGCTGTCGCGGGAATCTGGCTGGTGATGTTTCTAACGCGGCCGCTGCTCGAGGCCCGCTCGTTGGCGACCCGTTGGCTGGTTACCCTGCTGCTGGCTTCGCTGGGCGCGACGCTGGCTACCACGCCAATAATCGCCTATCACTTCGGCACCGTGGCGCTCTCGAGCGTGGCGACTAATCTGCTCGTTGTTCCGCTTGTACCCGCACTTACGGTGTTGCTCATTGTTGCTGTTGCTGCATCTCTCGTGTTTGAGCCAGCGGCGCTGCTGATCGCGTATGTTGTTCACCTCATTATCGATTGGTTCGACTTAGTCACGCGTGTGATCGCGGCCATTCCATACCTCTACTGGGAACAAGTAACGCTGCCTAGCTGGGCCGTGGCGGCGGGGTACGGGGCCATGGCGTTGCTGGCGCTGCTCATGATGAAGTACCAGCACCGTTCTTGGCGCGAGATGTGGGGTTAAAAAAAGCCCGATCAGATGAATCGGGCGCTGGCTTGGATTTCGAGGTAGTGCTGGTTTGCCGTTTGCAGTTTCTTTAATTTCGTGGTATTGGTTTAGCGCACCTTTACAATTTCCTGGTCATACGGAGGGCAGAAGTATGCCTAACAACCATCTAGCTTTGTATGCTGAGCGTTTGGCTCAGCGATACTTGGCAGAGGCCATTGATCTTCCATTCGACGAGTATGTGCGGAATGTTTCTTTTCTTTGTCCGAATGGGCGGCACCTAGTTGCTTTCTTGAACTCGGAGGCGACTCTTGAGCAATTGATGCAGTTGAAACCCGCCGGCGAATTCTATCGGACGTGGCAAGAGGCAAGTGAAGTTGTCCAGCAGGCTAGAATTGGATCCTCCTTGGAATACCAGAATTTTTACAAGGAGATTGATCCTCGTTTGCCATCTACGCCAAATGGTTTCTATGACAATTTCCCTTGCTGGGACATTTTTCTCGGAAGATTTGCTAAGTATCAAAGTTGGCAGGAAGCGAGTGTAGCAGCAATATCTGCCGGTATATCAAGTAGGCGTGAGTATTGTGCTCGGTATAAAGAGATTGACTCTCAGTTGCCCCGTAAGCCGGATGCTTATCCTGGCTTTCCTGGTTGGAAAGCGTTTCTTGGTACTGCCTGGTATTCTACTTGGCAGGAAGCAAGCGTCGTAGCGAAAGTGGCAGCTATAGCGACTTCGAGCGAATACTTTAGTCGCTGTAAGAAAGTCGACTTACGACTGCCCTATTCTCCCGGAACGTATTATCCTGATTTCCCTGGTTGGTATGTATTTCTGGGCAATGATAAGCCGGTAGAGCATTTTGCTACCTGGCAGGAAGCAAGTGCGGTAGTGGTAGCAGCTGGTGTGACTGGTGCAAAAGAATATTATGAGAGGCATCAGGAGATTGATGCGCGGTTACCTTCTAACCCGGACAGGTCGTATGGCGATTTTCCCGGCTGGTATACATTTTTGGCTAAGCAACAAAAGTATTCTACCTGGCAAGAAGCAAGTCTGGTAGCAATTGCAGCTGGAGTGTCGGGAATGCGTGACTATTATGACCGATGCCATGCCATTGATCCCCGGCTACCTTTTGCTCCCTATCAGAAGTACCCTGATTTTCCCGGCTGGTATATTTTCTTGGGTAAGGATAAGCCCACACTAAGTAGAAAAAGATACGCAACGTGGCAGGAGGCGAGTGCGGTGGCTGTGGCAAGCGGTGTATCAACCCGCAAGGAGTATGTCAAACGCTACAGAGATATCGATCTACAACTTCCCGGCAGTCCCGATAGTTACTATCCCGATTTTCCTGGCTGGCGAATATTTCTAGGCAAAAAGGCACCCTAAATAACCGCTCATAATGGAGGATGAGCGGTTTTTATTTTCCTCGTTCGTCATTGACATCAATCTAATTTTATGTATTGTGCAGGTCACGGAATGGTCGTTGATAACTGAATAACGTACTAACACACATACACCAAAAGGAGGCCGAAATGGCCGCATTCTGGAGCCGCAAGCGCGTGCTGCGAGAGGTTGCCAAGTTCAAGGACGTTCAAACGCGGAACGCCGTTCTGCGTAAGTATCTTGAACTAGCACGAACAGGAAAGATTGAGTTCAGCGAGGCCGAGCTCGCCGACTACATCGTCAATGATGTGGAAGAAAACTTCGAGACGTATCGAGCGTTGCTGGGTCACAAGGGCAAGAGTGCGGAAGCGCTTTTGCAATACTTCGCTGACCACCCGACTTACTTGGCGCGGGCGTTGGTGCAAGTTCACCCCGACATTTTTTATGCCGAGGGATTTGCTCATCGTTTTGCCCTAAGACTACGTGCTGACCTTGGCCGCGTTTTGAAGCGACCACGATCGGCAGGCGGCGAGGCTGAGCCCTCAATATTTCTGGCAGGCTTGCCTGCGGAGGTTCGTAACAACTTGATGAATCTTGATCGGGAACGCCGGCTTCGGGAACTACTCTGGTTTTTCAACGCGGATTCTGAGTTCGGTCTGCAGGCGTTGTCGGAGGAAATTGCGGCGGATGTAACTGATCCTTTTATCCGCGATGTTCTTGTGGAGCTTGAGCAGTACTGTCGGCACTTGCTTGAATTGCAGTTTCCCGATTTTGTGGATGAGCTCAACGGCTTGGCATTTCCCTCGTTTCACGTGCGCTGGTGGATAGACTCTTCTCAGAGCATGTCGCGTCTGTTAAATATGGGCGATACAGGTACGCAGAAGACGGCATTTGCGGTTGTGGCGGCTCAACAGGCTGGCAGCCGCAAGGTGTTGGTGCTCTGCCCGGCACATGCGCGAAGCATGTGGTCGCGGGAAATTGGTTGCTATTTCAAGCATCCGCCGAATGTGCACACCATTCACCGGCGTGCGCAGGTCGAGGAGATTGCTTTATCGGAAGCGGACTACATCATTGTCGGCTATGGAGCAATCACCGATCCGCAGGTGCGCGAAGCGTTGAAACAGCATCCATTCGATACGCTTATTTGGGATGAGGCTCATTATGCCAGGCATGCGTGGGGTGCATCGGCGTCCCAGCGGGGCCTGGCATGCATGGAGTTGATTTCCGAGCTTCCGGTGCAGCGCGTATTTGCCTTGTCGGCAACGCCCTGGGAGAACCACCCGGGCGAGTTAGGGGCGATCGCTGCAATGCTGCGTCCGGATCTCTTTCCGGATGCTGGTGCACTGTATCGTACCGGCTCGTTTGATCCTCGCTTTTTGCGGGAATTGTTCGCGTTAAACATTCTCGAAGTGGAATTACCGGAAGTGATCAATTTACCCACCATTACCCCGCGGCCGTCGGAAGATCTGTTCGGGGTGGAGTACATTGATATGCAGCCTCATCACCAGGCGGTGTATGAATTCGTTCGGGAAACCGAACAGTCGCCGCTAGTCAGCGTGGCGAAAGTCCAGCGGCTCCTGCTGGCTACCATTCATCCGCATTGCTTGCGGGATTCGTATGATTGGCCGGCGGAGTTGCGGGGTCACTTTGACTCGCTGGAGCTTTCCACCAAGCTTGTCTGGATCCGGGAACGGGTTCGGCGTGAGTTGGCGGAAGGAGCTAAGGTTGTTATCGGCACCGGCGTGTTTGTGAAAGGAATCACGCAGCCACAAAACGATCGAGATGAAATCTGGATAGGTGCTCGTCTCAAGGAATGGTTTGGCAAGGATAGCGTTCTCATCCTGGATGGTGCAACTTCGCAGGCACATGATCGCCACGGTCGCAGTAAGCGAGAGCAGATTATCTCGCAGTGGCGATCGGATCCACAGGCGCGCATTCTGCTCGTTTCGATCCAGGCGTGTCCAGATGCGGTTGATTTATCGGTGCCAAAGCTCCCCGGAGTCAGCAAGGTTTTTCTGACCACGTTTTCCTTTCCCTGGAAGCCGTGGAAGCAATTCCTGGGCAGGCTGTGGCGCGGGCGCTTAGGCGTGCCGATGAGCTACGTGGTGCCGGTGTTGCGTGACACCGTCGATGAGAGCCTCCTCCGCTTAGTGCAGGAAAAGTGGCGTCTGCAACAGTTGTTTCGTGCTCAAGTTCCCTTAACGGAGCGTGAGCTGGCGCTGTTTGACCGCAGGAAGTTCACGGAGCGCCTCGCTCCAGATTGCCGGAGCAGTATCGAGACGGTGAACTTCGCCAGTCGAAAGTTTCGCGATCAGAGCGAAGAACAGGCAAGGCAGTTCCTGGGTGAGCAACGCGGGTTGTGCACCAATGCCGAGCATTTCGCCCGGGCGTTTGTGCGAACTCACGACTGTTCGGCCTCGGGTCACATTGCTCGGTTCATGCAACCGGTCATTGAAGCGATGTGTACAAGCGATCTGTTGAAACCGGAAACTGTACTGGATGCGGGTTGTGGTCCACTGACCCTGGAGCGCTCGCTTGGTTGGCCTGTGTACGGCGTGGACATGAATGAACCACTGCTGCGGATGGGCAAGGAGCTCGCCGCAACCGGTGGCCTAAACGCTCGGGTGGGATTCTTGAGTCGGTTGCCGCAGGAATGGCAGCATCGATTCGACCTAACGGTTGCTTCATTGGTGTTGCATTGGGCGTCACTACGCAAACGAACAGCAGAGAAGTTACCCATTCGGGTGGCTATTCTACGGGAGCTGGTGCGGGTGACACATCAGGCCGGGCGAGTATGGCTGACGCTGACCCATCAGTCGCTCACTGACCAACTGTTTAAGCGTTGGTGCACGGCTCTGGAACTGAACGAGTATCAGCTCATTGGTGAGCTGACGGGGTTGGTTGAGGCAGTGGATCATCGGGATAAGCCTTTCTCTTTCTGGTCGATCTGTTTTTGTCCTGAGGGAAAGCCGCTGACTGATATCAGGGGCGAGGATCTCACTTTGACCTATGAGGAAGACCAGATCGAGGTGAAACGTGGTAAGGGAGGCCGCGACTCACCGCTGCCCGATACACCAGCTCAGGTTCGACATGAGCAGTTCGTTGTTCACCAGGCTGGTGGCAGTCGGCTTTCGACGTTGCAAGCAGCGCGAGCGGCTGTGGTGTCGGAGCGAGCACGGATTGCTCGACTGGAGGCTATTCCCTGGCGGTCATGGATGGAAATTCAACGTCGCGGGATTGAGATGGATCTCTCAACATAGTGTTTGTTCCTGTGGGCGTGGGTGCGTATGTGCGCCTGCGTCCACTTTTCTTTTTCCCTGAAAGACTTTTAGGAGTGATAAGTATGAATCAGAATTTCTGGGAACGCAGTGCAGCTGCAGTAGCACAATCGCTGCGCGGGCTGACGCTGGCTATTAACGGCCATGAAGCACTCATGATTAATGTTTCACCCTACGAGCGGAACTCGACTGAGCGCGGACTGTATAAGCCTATGCTGGAGATGCCGGCGGGAAGCGTGTACTGTCCGCGGTTGATGAAATCCATCTTGCTCTGCATTGTTACGGGTAAGGGCAAAATGCAGGGTAGTCGGGTCCGGATTGATGATATCGAAATCGCTGGACGGCGATACACGGGCCCGGGAAACGTAACAGAAGCTCTCGGTATTACGGTCGCTAAGTCTAGCGGGACCGCACGACTCGTGAGTCCCTTGCGAGTGGAGGTTGATCTTCAAGGGCAACCGCGGCGCAAGGCTCAACCTGCTCCTAAGCGAAAAGGAAAGATTCGGCAGGCGCCGCCGCTTAGTGAACAGGCTTTAGTGAGGCTTATGCCTCAGATCGTCGAGCGGTGGCTAAAAGATGACCCGCCCATTTCTCTCGAAGCATACACCAATGCGCTACTCGAGGAGTGTGGGACGGAATACGAGCTCAGAAAACGGATAGGGTCTTAGTAGTTCATTGTGATAAAGAACAACTCATAAGGTGCACCTCGCGGCGCACCTTTTTTATTGACAAATTCTTACAGATCTCTTATAGGTTGATCTGCTGACAGCGGGTCAGCGAATGTACTTGAACAATCGCATACTTTCAACCACGAGGTGGACGGATGTCCGAGAAAAAGATTATCTCGCCGTCCATGACGGCAGAGGACTTGCAAACGTGGATGCCCCGGATTGCCGAGGTCTACTTAAGCCCTGCTATCCAGATAGCTTTCGATGAGTTTCTGAATGTGCTGATTGCCCAGCCGAGGACGGAGGAGCAATTTATAGCGCTCTTGGCGGAAATTGTTGAGAAGCCGACAAACTTTTATGAATTAGTACAAGGGCATAGATGTCCGTTAGCAGGGGAATGGCTAACGATGGAAGATCTTTCTCGCCAACTTGAGCGGAGCAAGACGTGGATTGCAGACCGAATTCAGCATCAAGGTCAGTTTAGAGTGAGGCCAGGTGGGGGTATATTTCTTCACTATCCTCCCTCTGTTCAAAACGCTTTGCATCGCATGCGGGTTGCTGAAGACGCAATCTCTATGGCTGGGGACTGGCTTACGGCTGGTGAGATTGCTCGCAGTGTTTGTGCCCGTAGTCGTCATACGGTTGTTAAGCTTTTGAATGCTAACTTTGCTCATGTGGCAGAGAAGCGTAAGAATCTCGCTACTAATCGATTTCTCTTACATTATCCAGCATGGGTGATCAATCGTGTTCGTGAGTTACTTCGTTCAGATCAAGTTAAAGACGTTGCTCAGGGAGAAATCGCAGCCGCTTGCCGTTATCAAGGGGCGGGTGACTGGTTAGCAGTTAAACAAATTGCTTTGCTTCTTAATCGAAGTGAGCAATGGGTACGACGACAGTTAGCTGCCAATTTCGCGGACAGCGGAGAACTACGAGTGAATACAATGAATAGACCCTACTGGTACTATTCGCCTGAAGTCGTTTCGCGTTTGCGTGAGTTGGCTGAGGTTGACAGACCGGCAGGAGACTGGCTTACTATTTTTGCCCTAGCTCGTGCGTTGGGAGTGAAAAGTGGGTGGGTCGAACACCGTGTTACAAATCTACCTCTGCAGATGTGCCAGCTTCGTCTTGATCAGAGAGGCTATGTGCGTCCTCATTATTCTCCCGATGCACTACCTCTTTTGAGAGTATTGGCGGTGGCTGAGCATTGCCCTGAAAACTCACTATCTTCAGGCGAGATCGCCAAGAGAGTTAAGGGCAGGAGTATTCCGTGGGTTATGGATCGTTTGACTGAACTTTACTCCACGCCATTGAAAGTGGTGCAAAGAAGTAGTCGTGCGGTAACAAGGTATTACCCCACTGAGGCTGTGAGGCTTTTGCAGGATATCATTGACGACGAGGATATATTGCCGGCTATTCCGAATGGATATCTTACCATTAGGCAAATTGTGAAAGCAGTTTCTAAAGATGCCGAATGGGTTGTAACTCGTTTGGAGGAGAGCTTTCCTGGGCTTAAGAGGAAGTGTCGTGGGGTAAATAACTGTAGCTGTATCTGTTACCCAGACTGGACCTTATCAAAGCTGCGGGACTTATCTGGAGAATACTCTCTGGCTGAGGGTTGGCTCACGATAGGCCAGTTGGCAAAAAAGGTTGGTCGAAGTGGACCTTGGGTCAAGAAGCAACTTCGGCTTTATTGGCCGGGGAGCGGTGAAACACGCTTGACCGAACCAGGGCATTTTTCTTGTCTGCATTATCCGCTTTTCATTGTTGAAGAGCTGGAGAAGCTCGCGAGAATAGTGCCAAAGGCTGAGGGATGGGCGACTGCTACTGAGATCTCCGTCTTACTTGGAGTCAGTCCGCAAACTGCGCGTAAATTACTCACGCATAGATTTCCTAAGGCTTGTGAACTAAGACTTGATTCTCAGGGCAGAACTTTTGAACACTGGCCCCCTTGGGTTGTTGCGCAACTTGTCAATTGAACACTTATTTATTCCGCTTCTCTCCGAGGAGCGGTTTTTCTTAGAATACTGCTTTTTGCCACCAGCTGTCGACATGTTCTGATTGACGCTGCGCTTGCCGATTGGTAAGTAATGAGATGGGCTTGCGGCACGGTTCTGGTCTTTTCTTTTCTTTGATCTTTTCAGGGAGAGCATGGTATGTACCAATTATATTATTGCCCAGTGGAGAAAAAGCGCCGAGCGCAGCCGGGATGCGGCGCTGGTCCATTTACGAATGAGGAAGCATTTCAGCAGAATATGCCGTGTAAGTGCGGGCTTATACTCACACGAATCGATCCTAAGCATAACAAGGGTTTATTCGAGACGATGCTGGCAGAAGTTAACGCGCGGCAGACAGTGCAGAGCGGGTCGTGAATTTCTCACCCGCTTTTTTTATTGCGGCAAAAAAATACCCGGCTTTCGCGAGAAAACTTCGTGGAAAAGTTTCAGGGAAAGCCGGGCGGGAGTGTGTCAGTGACTTGTGGTCAGCTTGTGATGGTTTGGGTGTCTACGCAGGCCTTTGGTAACGACGGCTCCGCTTCATCGGTGCGCGCTGGGGCAGAAAAGAAATCGGAGGTGATTTCATTTTTTGCGGTGGCGCTGAGCGGATTGGTCTCAAGGCACGGCGCATCATCATGTACAGTACGAATCCACCCTCGTTAGACACCTGGTACACTTCAGACTCCTTCCAAAAAAAGAAAGTTAGAGAAGAAAGGTGAAAAGAAACAACGATAGTTTCTTTATAACCCCTAGCTGATAAATATGTCAATAAATATTGACATTATTGCGATAAAAAAGACGAAGCCCAACTCTCGAGGTGAAAGTTGGGCTTTTTAACGAGGAAGGGTTACGGGTTAGTGCTGCCAGACGGACGGAGGGCTACTAGTGCTGCTGGCACTTGCCGCCGGGGTCAGTGGTCCCGAAGCGTTGGAGCATGAGGTTCGCTTCGAGCTTCGAGTAGACCGGCGCAGTGCTGCGGATCTGATGGTCTTTCTTTGGGCTGAATCGGGGGAGGGTACGGGTCGCGGTCATGGCAAGATTCCTTCCAAAAAGTGGCTGCGGGGGGCCGAAAAGGGGGTGTAAAGTGCGTTTCCTGTTCTCTCGATCCCGCGCTTCAGAGAACGATTTAATGGTAGCATATACTGTAAAAAATGTCAAGTAGTGTGGTAGAGTGGGTGTATGGCGGGACTCTTGGTAAACGGGGCGGCGCTGCTGCTCATTGGCGTAGCGCTGATTATCCCTTTGCCGCAGGACAAAGTTGTGTTTCTGGATGTTGGGCAAGGCGATGCTATCTTGCTGCAAGATGGTACGCGGCAGGTGCTGATCGATGGCGGGCCGGGCATGGCGGTGCTGCAGCGCCTTGGCGAAGAACTGCCGTGGTTCGACCGGCGGATTGAGGTGGTGGTAGCCACACATCCGGATCGGGATCACCTCGAGGGTTTGCTGCACGTGCTGGAACGCTACGAGGTGGGATTGGTGGTACTACCGCAGCTGCCGCATACCTCCCAGCTGCAAGAAGCGTGGCTTGAAAAGCTGCAAGAAAAATTGGCGCGCGAAAACGTTGCGTATCGTTTTGGCTGGGGAGGGCAACAGCTGACCATTGGTGAGCAGCTGCGTGTACGGCTGCTTGGCCCATGGGTTGAGGGGGGTGCACTGTATGCGCCGGGCGGTAAGACGAATAACGGGTCGATTTTAACGCGGGTGGATTTCCATGACATGTCGTTCTTGCTCACGGCCGATGCTGAAGCAGTGGTTGAACGAAAATTAGTGCCGAGATACGGGGAGCTGCTGGATGTCGAGGTGCTGAAAGCTGGGCACCATGGCAGCAAAACGTCGACGACCGCCGAGCTGCTGGCAGCTGCTTCACCCAACAGCGTGGTGATATCGGCGGGGCGAGATAATTCCTATGGACATCCGCACCCGGATGTGCTGGCGCGACTGAAAGATGTGCAGGTGCTGCAAACTCTCGAGCGTGGTTCTATTCGCTTTACTCGCCGTGACCGCTGGTGGCTGCTGCCGGCGCGCTAGTTACTCCTGATCTTTTGTGGCGTACCGGGCGGCAACCCAGCCGGCGGTGTCTTCGTCGACCTGAATTTTGTACCACTCGCCATTCTCGCTTTCAGCTAAGAGCTCATACGATTCCCCAGGCTTAATTTGTGTAAGAACGGGCGTGCCCAAGCTATCGCCCTCGCGGACATTAAGGTAGCCGGTTTCCGTTTCCTGAACGGTGACGGTGTCTTTAGGTTCAGGGGTCGCGGTGGGTGTGGGAGTTGGTCCGCCAGTTGGCGGAGGAGTAGGTGTGGCTGGCGTGCTCGCAGGAGTTTGTTCAACGAATGTTGGCAGCTCGGTGGCAGAGCTACCGCGGAACCAGTCGGTTTTCTGCCAGATGAAATAGCCGCCGCCGGCGATGATGCCCACGACAATGAGGGTGCCCAGCAGCGTGACAGTCACGCGAGCGCGGCGGCGCTTGGCTGTCTTGGGAAGCTTTACGAGTGCTTCGGTACGCAGGCCAACGGGCGGCATGGGTGTGCGGCGCACTGTTCTGGTGCTGGCTGGTAGCATGGCTTTGACTGGCTTCTCGAGCGGCGCGGCGACGGGTTTCGGCGCAGGAGTGGGGACAGGGCCCTTAACGATCTGCTCAACTTTTTCTTTTTGCTCGGCGGGCGGGAGATTAGTGAGCTCGGGGGTACGCCAATGGCGGCGGGTAATAAAATTAATGATCAGCGCCACGATGGCGCTGCATATGGCGCCAGCAAAAAAGGCCAGCAAGTTGTCTGGTGAAGCCCAAGACGTGAGGGAGGAGAGCGATGAGGGCAGAGCGATCATATGCTTTTGCTATGGTACCCTACATTTGCCTGGGCGGGCAATGTGGTGTATGAAAGGAGCAATATGGCAATTGAGCAAACGTTAGTGATTGTAAAGCCTGATGGTGTGCAGCGAGGACTACTCGGCGAAATTCTAGGTCGCTTTGAGCATGTTGGTCTGAAAGTAGTGGGCATGAAGCTGACCTGGCCAGATGCAGAACATGTGGGCAAGCACTATAGCAGCGACGAGAGGTACTTGACGGAAGTGGGTGAGAAAGCGCTGGCGAATGCTCAGGCTAGGGGCGTAACGCTGCTCGAGACGGCGCTCGATATTGGCCAGCGGGTGCGCGAGGCCAATATGCGCTACCTGTCGACGGGGCCGGTGTTGGTCATGGTTCTCGAGGGCAACACGGCGATCCAAACCGTGCGCAGCATTATTGGCGGCACAAACCCACTGACGGCAGATATCGGGACGATCCGCGGGGATTTAACGATTGATGATTTTGCGCAGGCCGATAAAGAAAGCCGGGCGGTGCGCAACTTGATGCATGCTTCGAGTGATGCCAGTGAAGCGCAGCGAGAGATAGCGCTGTGGTTTGAGAAGAGCGAGCTGCACGAGTACCAGACGGTCATGGACAAAGTGTTACATGACCCGACGTGGGGAGCGTAATAAACCCCTCGCGGGCAAGTTGTTGTAATGTTTTTTCGAGTCGTTGATCGTGTTTTGTCATCTGCTTGAGATGTGTCAATGAGAGGCTTGGCTGCTTGCTTAATGCTTTGATCACCAGGCCGCGCAGCTGGCGGTTGCTGCCGGCGAACGCCGATTGCCGGGTGTAGTGGGCGCTGCGGCGGTTTATGTTGCCGTGCTCCTTTTTTAGATACGCACCATAATCCATGAGCGCTTGGTACCACTCGCCCGCGCGGCGTTGGCTGATGGTTGTACTGATAAGCGGTAGCAGCTTAGTGTCGGGTATATTTGTTTGATCTCGAAAGAACTCATGCAGAAAGACCGTGCGGATATTTGTTTCGATCAGCACTGTTGGCTGATTAAACGCGAACGCGGCGACGGCTGCAGCCGTATAGGGTCCCAGGCCCGGTAGCTCTCGCAGCTCGCTTTCGGTGCGGGGAAAGCGCCCGCTGCGCTGCTTGGTTATTTCTTGTGCTGCCCGCTGCAGCAGCAGCGCTCGGCGATTGTAGCCGAGGCCCTGCCAGTGTTTCAGTACTTCACCCAGTCGCGCAGCAGCGAGGGCGCGGGCTGTGGGGAACGCGGCCAGAAATTGCCGGTACTTCGGAATAACCCGATCAACCTGTGTTTGCTGCAGCATAATCTCTGAAACAAGAATTTTGTAGGGGTCGTTCGTTTTGCGCCACGGCAGATCGCGCTTGTGCTGGCGATAGTAGCGCCAGACTTTGGCGCGGAAGTTTTTGAGACGAGCATCGGTCATCGTTGTAGTGTAGCTTCTTTGCTGCGTTTACAAGTAACGCAATACCACTGTGGCCCGACGCTTCCCTCGATATTACGTAATATCGAGGGGACGTTGACAGGGCGGGTTTTTGCGGTAGTATTCTGGCCAGTTTAATTACTATGTTGCAGCCGCGTCAGAAAGTGTTGGTGGCCTTAGCCAGTATGATACTGGTTGTGGCTGGCCTGTTTGCGTTGGGGAAAGTTTTCGAATTAGTGAGCTTAACCAGCGACGTGTCCACCTTAACGCTGCAGAAATCTTTTGAGGCTTTTCAGGAGAGGTATCAGTGAGAGCAAGAAGTCGTGCAGCACGAGGCTGCGGAGCGACAAGAGAGACTTCGGCTCTATCAAGCAGAACGGCAACAAGAGCGACAAAAGCTCGAGGAAGAGAGGCGTCTGGGACGGATAAAGGCCGATGCAGTCTTGGCTAAGCTCAAGGCCGAGCAAAAAGGGGAGCGTTTGGTCTTTACGCCGGATACGCAGAATGGTATCTATGCAAACTTTGATAACTATCCCTTACCTCCCTCGCCTGATCCGAGGAATCAAACGTTGTGCGAAATTGATTTTAACGATGAGCCAGCGACGGAGTGGGTTACTTTTAGTGATGCAGAGCGCGGTATTGAATTACAAATTCCCTATAATCCCCGCTGGGGCAATGAAGTAATTGTCGTGCGGCCTTTTGATAAACTTGGCGATGACCACTTGGCTGACTTAGCTTTTGGTCCGCTGCAGGTAACTGGTGAGGGTGGGTGTGGCTGGGTGCGTTCTTATTATGTTTCTTATGAAAATGCCGAGTCCCTCGAAGCGGTTTTGAGAGATTGACCAGCGCAAGTTTTACGCACGATGAACTCGTGGTGAAAACGATTAACGATGTGCAAGTTGTCTCGTATGAGGGGCATGTCTTCTGCCCTGATTACGCGCAGGTTATGGTCCTTGGTCCTCGTTATAATTATCAGTTCAGTGGTGGGTGTACCACTGAGCGGCCTCTCTCAGTGCTGGAAAAAATTGCAGCGAACGCAAAGTTTTTAGAATAATTCAAGATAATTTCTCCAGTCGGACACCGACCAAACGAATCGGGTGGCTCTGTGGATTTTCGCGGTGGTCGAGGAATGGCAAAAAGAGGCGGAGCGCTGTATGGGTGAGAATGTCGAGCGATGCGGTGGCGTGGGGGAGTGTTTTGCTGCGCGTTTGGGTGTGAAAATTATGAAAACGGACAGTGATGGTGACGGTGCGAAACTTCGTAAAGCCATCTTCGCGCAAGCGCTCGTGTACATGCTGGCAGGCTTCGATGAGGCGCGGCAACAAAAAGCCGGGACTAAGCGTGTCGTGGAAAAAGGTTTGGTTATGGCCAATTGATTTGGCCCTCTCGGGATTGAGATGCAGCGGTGCGGTGTCGCGCCCGCGAATTTTTTCATACAGATCATCGCCCCAGGCACCAAAGAGCTGGCGGAGTGCTTGGCGAGATAGCTTTTTCATATCAACGACACGGCGGATGCCAAGGCGCCGCATTTTTTCTTCCGCGCGCGGTCCAATGCCGGGAATGGCGCGAATGCTGAGCGGCTCGAGAAATGCTTCGGCGTCTGCAGCGGAGACCACGGTTAATCCATCGGGCTTGTTAAAATCCGACGCAATTTTGGCGATCAGTTTGTTCGGGCCGATACCAACTGAGGCCGTGAGCTGTTCTTGTTTTTTAATAGCCTGTTTTATTTCCTGGCCGATTGCTCGGGCGGCGGCAAGGGAACCTGCATGGCTCAGGTCGAAATACGCTTCATCGATGCTGCGCTGCTGCACGCGGGCGCTAAACTGCTCGATGATGCGCATGATATTGCGCGAGACTGCGCTGTAGGCGCGAAAGCTGCCAGTCAGAAAGACGACGGGCGGCAGGCCTTTCTCGCGCGCGGCCTCCGACAGCCGCCAGGCACGGGTGATCGGCATGGCGGAATGCAGCCCGTAGGCGCGCGCGGCGTAGTTGGCGGTGGAGATGATGCCGCGACCAGCGCCACCCTTGGGGTCGGCGCCGACGGCCAGGGGCTGCCCGGCGAAGCGGGGATTATTGCGCTCTTCAACAGCCGCGAAAAAGGCATCCATGTCGAGGTGGGCAATGATGCGCATGCGAACAATCATAACACACTTGTTCTTATTATGTTTTTGTGGTATACGGGCAACAGTCTGATGTGGTTGGTCCTTTACGAGGAGCTTTATATGTTTGGCTTTTTTCGAGATCGCTGGTGGACACCGCCGGCACTGGTCATGCATCGCGTTATGGAAGTTCTCTGTAATGAGACTGAGCTGTGTTCGTTGAGCCTGATACAAATCAAGTATCTGATGCAGCACGGTGAGTATATCGCCGATGATGCCATGGTCGAGCGTACTCTCTATTGGCTGCGGCGACACGATTTTGTGCGGCGATGGAAACATACCCGGACACTTACGGAGCGCGCCGAAGAGACATTCGCTCTCACGGAAGTGTCGTATCAAAAGTACTGGTGGGAAGCGCGTGTCCCGTTGCAATGGTTTAAGATCCGGTTTCCCCTGGAGTGAATCCGTCCCTCGATTGGTACGTACTATCGAGGGATATTTTTTTGGCGTTTATAGTTTGCCTTGTCTGATCTGCTCACGGAGATGAGCGACGTAGGTGTTAAAAAAATGCAGGTTGTGAAAAGTCAGCAGGCGCAGGGCGGTGATTTCTTTCGCCCTGACAAGGTGGCTTATATAGGAGCGTTTATAGGTGCCACAAACCGAGCAGGCACAAGCGGGATCGAGTGGTTGCTGATCGGTGAGAAACTGGCGTTTACTAAGATCAAGTTTACCCTCGCTGGTAAATCCTGTTCCGTGGCGGGCGTAGTGTGTCGGCGCGATGCAATCGAACGTATCGACGCCGGCTTTAATGATTTCCGGAATATCTTCGAGGTGGCCAATGCCGAGTAAGTGGCGGGGTTTTTCCGCCGGCAGCTCGTCGACAACAATTTTAATGATGCTTACCATGGCGCGCTTATCGTCGCCGTACTCGCCGCCAATGCCAAAGCCGTCGAAGGCCATACCGCCAATAGTCTCGGCGCTTTGCTTTCTAAGGTGTGTGAACTTGCCGCCCTGAATAATGCCGAACAGTGCTTGGTTGCTGGCTTTGGCGGCGAGGGATTCGGCGGCCCAGCGATGGGTCCGTTCGAGTGATGCTTTAGTGTAGGCTTCATCGGCGATGGGGGACGTTGCTTCGTCGAACGCAAAAATGATATCGGCGCCTAATTTTTCCTGGATGGCGATTGATTCTGCTGGATTCAAGAAGATCTTACGGCCGTCGACGGGGGAAGTGAACTCGACACCGTCATGATTGATAGTGATTCGGCTGGGTTGTTGGCCAAGCAGCACCACTTCATCGCGTCGCTCTTTTAGAATTTTGCCGACGCCATGATCTCGTCCGAAGCCGAGGCTAAAGACCTGGAAGCCGCCCGAGTCGGTCATGAGCGGGCGGCGCCAGCGCATGAACTCATGCAAGCCGCCACCAGCTGCAACAATGTCTTCGCCGGGTTTTAAGTGCAGATGAAATGTATTGGCGATCAGCATCTGGCAGCCGGCGGCTCGGGCCTCTTCACTGGTCAACGTTTTTACCGTGGCCTGGGTAGCCACGGGGACGAGCGTTGGCGTTTCAACGGTACCGTGTGGTGTTTGCAGTAAGCCCAGCCGCGCGCGGCTGCTGGCTGACTCTTTGGTGACACGGAATTGTATCATTGGGTGGTTCTCTCTGTTTTCTGATTGAGGATCGTCTGTAGTTTTTCTGCTAGCTGAGTTTCTGATAAGTCTTCTGGATATAGAGCGATCAGGTTCAATTTTTTCTTCTTAACAATGACTAGCTTTCTCTGCAGATTGGCCGTGTATTTTCTGTTAACATTTTTGAGGCCGAAGTACTCAATCATCAAATTTTTCTGACTGATCAAGAAATCAGCTGTCATTCTCGTGCCGGGGTATCGCACATTTCTCTCGTGATATATTCCATTTTCCGTCAGCCAGTCGTCGATAATTCTTTCAGCGGCAGAATCACAAACATGTCCGTCGCGCGCGATCTCTCGCTTAGCAAATAGCTCGGGGTTTGGTTCGAAGCCAGCCGCTTTGATCGCGTTGTTCCAAGTTCCAAATAGCCTACGAAACGTTCGGTTGTCTCCTAGTTCTTTCTTGAGAGGTATGCGCCCATGTTTTTCATAAAAATCTCTGATTTTCTCTACCAGATTTTCTTTAGAGTATTTGGTATTGGCTTTCATCAGGCGCTTGATGATCTCACGCTTCTGCGCTGGTGTCCACGGGGCAGGCTTTCGTCTACGTTTTTCGATACTTTGCTTTTGCGCTTTCGTTAAGATAATTCCTATAGTCCACAGATAAGCTGTTCCGGTTGATATCTTGAGCTTTTTGGCTATCTCTCGATGGGTGAACCCTTGTGAGCGAAGTACCCGCGCGCTTTTCTTTGTCTCGGGTGGATGACGAGGCTTTTCCTTGTGCTTATTCTGCTTTTCTCCCATGATTCAATTGTAAAATATTTGCAGATCGGAGTGTAGTATAGTGGTAGTACGTGCCCATGGGGTGGGTAAGGTCCGGGTTCGATTCCCGGCACTCCGACCCGGAAATGAACAAAGTTACTCAAGCGGCCGAGGCGTGGGTTAAGCAGTTGCTGGCGCAGGACGCGAGTGGCCATGATTGGTATCATATTGATCGAGTGCGGAAGATGGCGCTGCGAATTGCCGCCGAAGAAAATGTTGATGTGCTGAAAGTCGAGCTGATGGCGTTGTTGCATGAGCTGCCGGATAAGAAGTTGAACTTGTTTCCTGACGAAGCAGCGGCGCTGACTGCAATTCGCACCTGGCTTACCAAGCACGACCTGGCCGCCCCTGACGTTGAAGAGATTCTGGAGGTTATTTCTCTTCAGTCGTACTCCAAATCGGGCGTTACGGGACAGAAGTTGACTTCAAAAACTGGACAAGTGATGCAAGACGCTGATCGCCTGGAAGCAATCGGCGCGATCGGCATTGCTCGCTGTTTTGCCTATGGGGGATCACGTGGCCGGCCGCTCCATGTTCCCTCGATTGGAACGCGTAAAAATCTGAATGAAGATGCGATTATTAACTCTGATTCGTCCCTGCAGCACTTTTACGAGAAGCTGCTCAGAGTAAAAAACCATATGAATACGGAAACGGGTAAGCGCCTGGCCGCGCACCGGCACAAGATCATTGAAGAATTCCTCGCCGAGTTTTTGGCGGAGTGGGACGGGGAGCGCTAGCGGCGATGAGCATTCTCGCTGACAAGTACTGGCGATCGGTCTTGTCGGAGTTGTTTGTTGAGCTAGGCGGAGCTTGGTTTGCTACGATTTTGGTTGTACCGGATGTTGCCAATGATCCAAAACCATTGATTATGCGGGCTGGGCTTGGTATATTATCGTTGTTAGCAGCTAGGAATTTACGAGCCTTATGACTTTGCAAGAGATCAACGCCGTTGTTGAGCGAGCAGAGGTACCCTACCTCTTGCTGCTGATTGCTTTTCTGCTTTCGTATATAGCTTTTTACAGAAACCAATCGAATCAGCCGTTGAATAAGAAATAAAATAGGCACGGTTCACGACAGAGCTAAAGTTTTCTCCCACTTGACAGGATGATAGATATCCTGTATTGTTTTCACGTCTGATTTTGCTGCCTCAGGCAATTTTAAAGTGCAGCTTACCTGAACCTTGTCAGTTGAGGGTTAGAGCAATGGTCGAAAATCCATATCTCGATCAGCACACGTATGTGCATTACGTAGAGCGATGGGACGGTACCGAGGAGATTCTCGGCGATCGACGCGAGGAAGTTTGCTTGACCACCGAGGGTGAAACTAAGCAGAAGGAGCTGCGTGACCTTTTGTACTCAGGCGTGCCTCGTTTGCCGGGGATTTTACACGTCTTGATGTTTGGTTCCATCGCAGTGGTGGTGTGCGGGGCAATTTTAGGAACCTTGGTGGCCCGCTCATTCTTTCCCGGCATTGACTGGGTCGTGCCTTTCTTGATCGGAGCTTTTCTTGGGTGGAGTGTCTGTATCGTCGGTATCGCTGGCTTTTTCAGGTGGGCAAGGATGCGTTTTTATCAGAATGCTGTTCCTGTAGTACAGTTCATCGAGAAAAATCCAGAATTCATGGCTGCTCTGGAGGCCGTGGGTGAACGTACGGCGCGCACGGCTCAGCAGCTAGTTCTTTGGCACCAGCAGCAGTCGGCTGCGTGACGCCACTGGCGCGGTACTCGAAACAACAAAGCCCGGAGCTTTCAGCTTACGGGCTTCTTTTTTATTACAGCGCTAAGCTTTCTCGCGTGTGGCGGTTCTAATACACTTGGTGCAGGCGAGGACTTTCTCGCCCCGGTGCGAGAATTTTTGCAGATTTGGTTTGAAGTCGCGCTTACCAGTGATATTGCGGTGGCCACGCAGCAGCTTGCGGGAGTGCCCCACGCTTTTAACTTTGCCGCAGATAGCGCACATTCTGGCCATGGAGAATGTGTACCCGATAAAAGGTAATTGCGCAAGGCAGGGAGAATAATGTTAAAATAAAAAGATGATGTGGCAGGTACTTACGGTGACACCCGGTTTGCAAGTCGGGGCGCTAATCATTGGCCTCGCGGTAGCGATTATTTTTCATGAAGTGGCGCATGGCTATGTGGCGCTGCTCTTGGGGGACCCGACGGCGAAATATGCCGGGCGTCTCACGTTTAATCCGCTTAAGCACATCGATATGTGGGGCACGATTATTGTGCCGCTTTTTCTGTTGATGCTGCCGGGTGGCTTTTTGTTTGGCTGGGCGAAGCCGGTGCCGGTGAACTACTACAACTTGCGTTCCGGTAAATATGGGCCGCTGCTGGTTGCCCTGGCCGGACCGGCGACAAATTTGCTGCTTCTGATTGTGGCCAGTCTGCTGGCGCGCGTCTCCCCGGCCGACACGGCACTGCAGTTTCTATTTGGCTCGATCGCGCTCATTAATGGCTGGCTGATGATGTTTAACCTAATTCCGGTGCCGCCGCTGGACGGCTCAAAAATTTTGTATGTGTGGCTGGAAAACCGGCCAGATATTCTGGGTTGGCTGGAGCAGTATGGTTTTTATCTCCTGATTGCGCTGATGGTCTTTGGCGGTGGTATTCTGCGCCTGGCCAGTATTCCGGGCGTGTGGCTGGTGAATGCGTTGGCCGGGCCCGAGGTGTTGTATCAAGTGATTAGCAACTCGCTCTAGGAATATTTGACTTGGGGAGCGCTTTTCTTTTATAGTGACCCTACCCAAAAAATGCCGACGATTCGACAATTAACCCGGAAAGCGCGTGTTCATAAGCGCAAGAAAACAAAAGCACCAGCCCTGGTGCGCAGTTTTAATGTATTGAAGAATCGACCCGTTCATTTGCGAAAAGGCAACCCGTTTAAGCGCGGGGTGTGTTTGCAGGTGAAAACCATGACGCCGAAAAAGCCAAACTCGGCCTTGCGGAAAGTGGCGCGAGTACGCTTAACCAATGGCATGGAAGTTACCGCCTTTATTCCGGGCGAGGGGCACAACTTGCAGGAGCACTCGATTGTGCTCGTGCGCGGCGGCCGGCGCAAGGATTTGCCTGGGGTGCGCTACCAGATCGTGCGCGGTATCTTGGATACGGCCGGCGTGGAGGGCCGGACGCGAGGGCGTAGCCGCTACGGTACCAAGAAGCCAAAGAAGTAACTGCGATGCCACGCAAGAAACGAGTATATAAAAATAAGAAGTACTTAAAGCCGGATCCCAAGTTTGGCAATATGGTACTGGCTCGGTTTGTGAATCAGATTATGCGTGATGGAAAGAAGAGCACGGCGCAGAAGATTGTGTACCAGGCGCTGGATATCGTCTCAGAGCAAACGAAAGATGATCCGCTGCTGGTGTTTGATGCGGCGATGCGCAATGTGGCCCCGGTACTGGAAGTAAAAGGCCGCCGGATTGGCGGAGCTAACTACCAGATTGCCCAGGAAGTGCGGGGCGATCGGCGGGAGACACTGGCGATGCGCTGGCTGCGAGAGGCGGCCCGCAAGCGCAGC
Organism: Candidatus Anderseniibacteriota bacterium; assembly: GCA_035290125.1. Classification (GTDB taxonomy): domain Bacteria; phylum Patescibacteriota; class Andersenbacteria; order UBA10190; family UBA10190; genus DATDVI01. The sequence continues at coordinate 8,365 of DATDVI010000075.1, read as the reverse complement.
GGCAAGGGCATGGCCGTGAAGCTGGCGGCTGAGCTGATTGATGCCTCGAAGAAAGAGGGTGGAGCGATGAAGAAACGAGAGGACGTCCAGAAGATGGCCGAGGCGAACCGGGCATTCTCGCATTTTGCGCGGTAAGGTTCGGTATGGCTGATACCAAGCAATTCCCGACAGTTCCGATTGAACGGGTGCGCAACTTCGGCATTATTGCGCATATTGATGCAGGCAAGACGACAATGACCGAGCGGGTGCTTTTTTACACGGGGCTGACACATAAAATTGGCGAGGTTCACGAGGGCGAAGCGGTCATGGACTGGATGGATCAGGAACGCGAGCGCGGCATTACCATTACTTCGGCCACGACAACGGCTTTTTGGAACGATCATCGCTTGAACCTGATCGACACACCGGGCCACGTGGATTTCACGGTTGAAGTTGAGCGTAGTTTGCGGGTACTCGATGGCGCCGTGGTTGTTTTCGACGGTGTCGCTGGTGTCGAGCCGCAGAGTGAAACCGTGTGGCACCAGGCCGACAAGTATAAAGTCCCCCGAATGTGTTTTGTGAATAAGTTGGATCGCACGGGGGCAGATTTTGATAAAGTGCTGGCCTCGATTCATGATCGGCTGACGCGCGAGACGGTGGTGCTCACGCTGCCGATCGGTCGCGAGGATGCTTTTGAGGGTATTATTGATGTGCTGGCGAACAAGGCGCTGTATTTTGAGGGAGAGCGAGGCGAGCAGGTGAGCGAGCGTGAGGTGCCCGCCGAGCTGGCGGCTGACGTGGCGGCGGCGCGGGAAGCGGCGATTGAAAAGATTGCTGGCTTTGACGATGCGCTGACCGAAAAGTTTCTGCAGGGCGAGAAAATTGCTGTGGCCGAGCTGAACGCGGCGCTGCGCGCGGCGGTGATCACCAACCATGTGGTGCCGGTTTTTTGCGGATCAGCTCTCAAAAATAAAGGCGTGCAGCGCGTGCTCGATGCAATTGTTGATTATTTACCCTCACCAGCTGATATGCCGCCGGTGCGCGGCACGCATCCCACTGATGAAGCAACGATCCTTGAGCGGCGACCGAGCGACAGCGAACCGTTCTGTGCCTTGGCGTTTAAGGTCATGTCGGATCCCTACGTCGGCCAGCTGACGTATTTTCGCGTTTACTCAGGGCAGCTGAACGTTGGGTCGTATGTGCTGAATGCATCCAATGGCAAAAAAGAGCGCATCAGCCGGATTTTGCGCATGCATGCCAATGATCGTGAGGAGGTGACCGAGATTAGTGCGGGGGGTATTGGGGCGCTGGTTGGCTTAAAAAATACGACCACGGGCGATACGCTGAGCGACCCTGATGAGCCGATTGTGTTGGAGCGAATTTCTGGCCTCGAGCCCGTGATTGCCATTGCGATTGAGCCAAAGACAAAAGCTGATCAGGAAAAGATGGGGATGGCGCTGAAGTCCCTGATGGATGAGGATCCGACGTTCCGCGTGCACACCGACGAAGAAACGGGCCAAACAATTATGGAGGGTATGGGTGAGCTCCACCTGGAAATTAAGGCTGATCGTTTGAAGCGGGAGTTTGGTGTTGAGGTAACGCTGGGTAAGCCGCAGGTGGCGTATCGTGAGACTATTCGCCAGGAAGTTGAAGTAGAAGGGAGGTATATTAAGCAGAGCGGCGGGCGTGGGCAGTATGGCCATGTGTGGCTGCGGCTGTCGCCACTCGAGCGGGGCGGTGGCGTTGAATTCGAAACCTCGATTAAGGGTGGTGCGATCCCGCAGGAGTATTTCCCGGCTATTGAAAAGGGTTACATTGAGGCGGCAGCGAACGGGGTCATCGCGGGGTATCAGGTCGTTGATGTTAAGGCGACGGCCTTTGATGGCAGCTTCCATGACGTTGATAGCTCAGAGATTGCGTTTAAGATTGCGACCATGATGGCGTTTAAAGAAGGAGTCCGAAAAGCGAAGCCCGCGTTGCTCGAACCGATTATGCGGGTGGAGGCAACGAGCCCGGAGAAGTACATGGGTGATGTCGTGGGCGATCTTAATGCTCGTCGTGGTCGGGTCGACAACATTGAAGACCGTGCCCAGGTGAAAGTTATTACCGCGCAGGTGCCGTTGGCTGAGATGTTTGGCTATGCGACGACACTGCGCAGCTTGAGTTCGGGTCGGGCTAATTACTCGATGCAATTTGATCATTACGCGGAGGTGCCCGCGAATATTCAGCAAGAGATTGTGGGCGAAGCGAGCGGCGCCAAGGCCAAGTAATGCGGGGGAGCTGGGTTGCAGGCACGGTGGTTCGCGGTGACGGGCGGGGCCGCACGCTTGGGTTTCCCACGGCTAATTTGGAACTCGAGGACGCGGTCGCTCGACCGGCCGATGGCGTGTATGCCTGCTGGGTTACGCTGGGAGCGGCGGGCGAGGTTCAGCGGGGCGCCTTGCACATTGGCCCACGTCCGACGTTTTTGGGCGGCGCAGCGACGGTAGAGGTGCATATCCTCGATTTCCCGGATCGCGATTTATATGGCGAGCGGGTATTGTTTCTCCCCGTTGAGCGGTTGCGCGAGGTGAAGAAATTCCCCTCGCAGGAGGCGCTGATTGCCGCATTGCACAATGATTGCGAAAAAGTGCGGGCTCGGCTAGGGTAAAAGAAGATGTGGGGGAAATCGTTTAGCGACATTGCTTCGTTCTTGAAGCGCCTCGGCGCCGGGTATTTGGTGTGGCGGGATGCCGAAGGTTTTGAGTTCGTGGTGGTGGCTAAATCAGAATTTGATCGACTCACCGCTGGCCTGCCGGCTGAGGTGCAGCTGCCGCTGCCGGCGCAGAGCCCGGCTGCTGATGAAGTGCTGGGGCGGATTAACAGGGAGCTCGCCGAGTACCAGGCGGCTCAGGCACTGGAGGCGGGCATCGTTGAAGACTTGCTGGATATGGCAGAAGCAGAGGGCGATGTATTAAAAGTCCGCTTCGAGCCGCTGCGCGGCGACTTACCCCCGGAGCTGCAGGAGTAGGGCAGGCTTGTTGACAGATTTTCTCGCTTGTACTAGCTTTTCGTGGTATACAATATTTATTACATTAACCTAAACTCTATTTTGTATGGCAGATAAGTTCGAGAGGAATAAGCCGCACGTGAACGTCGGTACCATTGGCCACGTTGACCACGGCAAAACAACGCTGACGGCAGCAATTTTGCACGTCATGCATCTGAAAGGCTGGGCGGAAAAAGTATTGTCGGTTGATGAAATTGATAACGCCCCAGAAGAGAAAGAGCGTGGCATTACGATCTCGACGACGCATTGCGAATACTCTTCGGATAAGCGTCACTACGCGCACGTCGATTGTCCCGGGCACGCCGATTACATTAAGAACATGATCACGGGCGCCGCCCAGATGGACGGCGCGATTCTGGTTGTCTCGGCGGCTGATGGCCCGATGCCGCAGACCCGCGAGCACATTCTGCTGGCTCGCCAGGTTGGCGTGCCGAATATTGTCGTGTTTTTGAACAAGGTGGATCAGGTTGATGATCCGGAGCTGGTTGACTTAGTTGAGGAAGAAGTCAAAGAGTTGCTGGCGAAGTACGAATACGATGCCGAGAAAACCCCCATCGTGCGTGGCTCGGCGCTCAAAGCACTTGAAGCAAAGAGCGGGGATGACGAAGCAGCCCAGCCCATCGTGGCGCTGGTGGAAGCACTGGATACGTCTATTCCTGAGCCAGTGCGCGATGTCGACAAGCCATTCCTGATGCCGGTGGAGGACGTCTTCTCGATTGAAGGGCGCGGCACCGTGGTGACGGGCCGTATTGATCGGGGCAAGATTACGTTGAACAAAGAAGTGGAAATTGTTGGCTTGCGTGATACGCAGAAGACGGTCGTGACAGGTATTGAAATGTTTAACAAGCAGCTTGATGAAGGCCAGGCGGGTGATAACGCTGGGTTACTGCTGCGGGGCCTGAAGAAAGAAGATGTCGAGCGCGGACAGGTGCTGGCGGCACCAGGCAGCATTACGCCTCACACCGACTTTGAGTGCGAAGTCTACGTGCTCAAGCAAGACGAAGGTGGGCGACACACACCGTTCTTCAAAGGCTACAAACCGCAGTTTTACGTGCGGACGACCGATGTGACGGGCAGCGTGGAGTTACCCGAGGGTGCTGAGATGGTTATGCCGGGCGACACGGTAAGCCTGAAAGTGCAGCTGGGTGCGCCGGTGGCGATGGAAGATGGTATGCGCTTTGCCATTCGTGAGGGTGGCAAGACGGTCGGGGCAGGGGTGGTCACCAAAGTGCTGAAGTAATTAGGAGTGGCTAGAAAGCAGGCGGTCAAACAGGAGGAAGTTGAGGCTGAAGTCATCGCGGCGCCTCGGATCCGTATTAAGCTGAAAGCGTACGACCATAAGCTGATTGACCAATCGGCCCGGCAAATCGTCGAGGCAGTGGAACGCGATGGCGCGACAATTTCCGGCCCGGTGCCCCTGCCGGTGAGCAAGAAGAAATATACGGTCAACCGCTCGACCTTTGTGCACAAAAAGGCCCGCGACCAGTACGAAATTCGAATCCATAAGCGTCTGATTGATATTGTCCAGCCGACGCCGCGTACGGTGGATGTGCTGATGAGCCTGAACCTGCCAGCCGGGGTGGACGTCTCGATGAAAACCTCCTAGCGAGGGAGGGATTGGACAATTTTTTGGCTTTCCGTTATCTTGAGCCTACAGATGCGAACGCATTTAAATTTTTATAGTCGGGGCCGACGACAAGTGCGCGGCCGATTGTTTTTGAATCATGAAAGCTTTGCTGGGTCGGAAAATTGGAATGTCACGGATGTTCTCCCCGGAGGGGGAGGCAGTTGCGGTTACGCTCATTTCGGCCGAGCCCAATGCAGTGCTGCTGCGGCGGCGAACAGATAAGGATGGCTATGCGGCGATCCAGCTGGGATTGCCAAAAGGAAGTAAAAAGTTGTTTGCCGCGCGGCGGGAATTTCCGGTGGAGATTGATGAGAAAGTCACCCAGGTGGGGGTGGAGCAGTTTACTGTTGGCGAAGTTGTGAAAGTGGCCGGCATTTCCAAGGGCAAAGGCTTTCAAGGTGTCGTGAAGCGCCATGGCTTTAAAGGCGGGCCCAAGAGCCACGGACATCGGCATGTGCTGCGAGCACCGGGCTCGATTGGCTCAGCTTTTCCGCAGCACGTGCGCAAGGGCATGCGGATGGCCGGTCGCATGGGCAGCGATCGCGTGACGGTGAAGAACTTGGCAGTGGTTTGGATCGACGCCGAGAAACATTTACTGGCCGTTACGGGAGCGGTGCCGGGTAGCCGGGGCAGTATTATCGAGATTGTGAGCAACGAGTAACTATGGCGACGAAGACTACAACAGAAACGCTGAGTGTCCGAGTGCTGGGCAGCGACGCACAAGAAACCGCCGCCCTGCCGGCAGTCTGGCAGCGCCCTGCTTCGCCGGCATTGCTGGCTCAAGTAGTTCGCATGCAGGGTTTGCGGGAGCGCATTCGCCGGGCGCATACGAAAGATCGCAGTGAAGTGCGCGGCGGCGGGAAGAAACCCTGGCGGCAGAAAGGCACCGGGCGGGCGCGACACGGTTCGCGACGCAGCCCTATTTGGGTTGGTGGCGGTATTGCATTCGGTCCTCGCTCGCGTAAATCGCGCGTGCTCCCTACGCCACGGACGATGGCCCGCCGAGCGCTAGCGGCGAGCCTGGCGGTACATCGAGCAGCGGGAACACTCCGCCTCGTTCGTTTTGAGGGAGACGTGCCGGTGAAAACAGCGGTCGCGGCGCAGTTGCTGGGGGAGGCGCACGGTGTGCTGTTCGTTGTGGCCGATGACAGCGCACGGTTTATTCAGGCGACGCGGAACCTGCCAAGTGTGACCACGATCCTGGCTCGTCTGGTTACGGTGAGAGATATTGTCGAGGCGCGCGAGGTCTGGATCGAGATGGCTGCTGTGCCGACACTAGCGCAGCGCAGCTAACGATACGGCTATGTCATTACTATCACTCGCGCGAAAACTTACGCACACCGAGAAAGAGCTGCGGAAAGCCAAGCCGGATGCAGCGAGCGCTGCGACAAAGGCAGCGCCTGAGTCTCGTGAGCAGGCGCCGCAGAGAGTCTGGCTCGAAATATATCCGATTACCACAGAGAAAAGCGTGCGATTGCAGGAACAGGGCGTGGTGACGTTCCGTGTGCCTGAGCGAGCAACCAAAGGACAGGTGGCTGAGGCAGTGCAGCAGCGCTACGGCACGGTGCCGCGCCGGGTGCGGATTGTACTGGGTCGGTCCAAGTGGCGCCGGCGAGGGGCAACGATTGGCCAGACTGCAGGTTGGAAGAAAGCTTACGTGGTGGTGGATGACGTGCAAGCCATTACGGTTGGTCCCTAACTTTTTCCTATGCCTATTAAAGTCTATAGAACAAATCGAGCTGCGCGGAAACGTGCTTCGCACGTGGACCGCTTCGGGTTACACCGTGGAAAATCGTATCGTCAGCTGACGGTGGCTAAGACGCGCATTAGCGGCCGCGGCAGCGCGGGTAAAATTACGATCCGGCATCGGGGAGGAGGGGCGAAGCGCAATTTTCGCCTGGTTGATTTTGGGCAGGAGAAACAGGGTATTCCGGCTCGGATCGAACGTATTGAATACGATCCTAATCGCTCCGGGTTTATTGTGCTGCTGAAGTATGCCGACGGCGAACGCCGCTATCGCCTGGCGTGGCATGGAGCGCAGGTGGGCGATACGCTAGTGACCGACGACAAGGCGCTGGAAACAATTGGCAATCGGATGCAACTCAAGCACATTACGCCAGGTACGCAGGTTTTTAACGTTGAGCTCAAACCCGGTCGGGGCGGAGTACTTTTTCGTGCTGCCGGCAGCTATGCCACGATTATGGACGTGAAAGGCGCCCACGCGCTGCTGAAATTACCGTCGGGAGAGTTGCGGCAGGTGCCGCAGGGTGGCTTTGGTTCGATTGGGCAAGTGAGCAACAGCGACCACCGCTTAGTGAAGATTGGCTCGGCCGGCCGTAAGCGGCGGCGGGGCTGGCGCCCCAGTGTGCGTGGCAAAGCCATGAACGCTGTTGATCATCCGCATGGTGGTGGTGAGGGATTGCAGCCGATTGGCCTCAAGCGGCCGAAGACCAAGTGGGGCAAACCGGCGTTGGGGGTCAAGACCCGGCGTGCTGGCAAGTACTCACAGGCACTGATTGTGGCGCGGCGCTTGCCAAAGAAACGTAAATAAGTACACTTGTCAAATGGCTCGATCACTGAAAAAAGGCGGTTCATGGGTGGATCCTAAGCTTTTGCGCAAAGTTCAGGCGCTGAAAGCAGGCGACAGAACCGTTATTAAAACCTGGTCCCGTCGCTCGACGATCTATCCCGAGATGGTCGGTTTTCGTTTTGGTGTTCACAACGGTCGTCAGCATGTCGAAGTGTTGGTTTCGGAAGATATGGTTGGTCATAAATTAGGCGAATTTGCACCGACGCGGCGTTTTATTAAGCATGGTGGTCGGATTCAGAAAGAGCAGGAGGCAGCCGCCTCCGCTGCGGCTGGCACCGCTAGTCCGCCAGCTGGCGGATCGGCCAAGGCCGCTAAGGACAGTAATAAGAAGTAAGTATGAAAGTTGTTGCTCGGCTGAAAAATGCTCGTATGGCTCCACGTAAGGTTCGCTTACTGCGCGAGGCGCTGATTGGCTTGCCGGTGCCCGACGCACTTGCTCAGTTGCAATTCCAAAGCGGTAAGGCGGCTGAGGTAGTGTTCGAAGTGCTTCGATCAGCGGTCGCTAATGCCCAGCATAATTTTGATTTGGCGCCCGACACTTTGCGGGTGGTGGCGGTAGATGTCAATGAGGGTATGGTCTTGAAGCGCTGGCAGCCGGCGAGCAAAGGCATGGCCCATCCGTACCAGAAGCGTGCCTCTCATATTGCAGTGGTGGTTGGCGAAATTGATGGTTCGACTGATACCCCACGCGCTGGACGAAAATCGGACATTGAAACCGTGTCGGTAGCTGATCTCACTGCCACGCACGAGCCGGCAGCGCAAGACGTACCGACTGAGATAGCGCCTGCTCCTGCTGAGGTTACCGCTCCCGCGCCGGATAAGGCGATGCAGGCTTTTCAGAAGAAGAAAATACAACAGCAGGGGGGCGATGTACATAAAACCCATCGTCGTAAAAGTGGCTAGCTATGGGCCGAAAGACTAATCCAACAGTACTACGCGTCGGGAATGTGACCCGTTCCTGGGACAGCAAGTGGTTTGCTGCTCGCCGGGGTGACTATCGAAAAAGTTTGATCGATGATCTGGCGATCCGTCGTTATTTTTTGAAGAAACTGCGCGCGGCATCAGTTTCGCGCGTGGAGATTGAGCGGTCATCGGCCCCGGCGCGCGGCGGCCAGCAGGA
>DATDVI010000074.1:0-6556 GCA_035290125.1 Candidatus Anderseniibacteriota bacterium | reverse complement strand
AGAGTAATTGAGCACTAGGAATCTACACGATTCAAAATTACACCCTTCTCGTGACGAGAAGGGTCTTTATTATATTTAAGAAGTTGTGGGACAAGAGTCCTGCTTTGCAGGCGCTTCGCAAGGGTATGTTATGATGGGACTATGTCCTTCAAGCGGAGGGGAAGTGTTTTAGTCATGACCTTGGTCCTCGTGGCCATGTTTCTCATTATCTTTGTGGGGCTGGCGGGCCAGGTAAGCCGGACGTATCAGCAGGGGGTGGGACAGTCACGCAGTGAGATGGCTTTTCAGATAGCTGAAGCCGGGCTGAATTATGGTCGCTGGCGCCTGGCGCATGACGGCAGCGACTTCACCCCGGAGATGGGCGAGGTTAATGATCAATTTGCGGGGACGCTGGGTAGCTATGAGCTCACGTTTACGCCGCAGGCGGGCAGCTCGATCGTGTTGATTTCCTCTACGGGAACTGCGGCCGGCGCCGCCGAAGAGGTTACCCTGCATGCCCGCTACGGCATTCCGTCGCTGGCGCGCTATGCTTCGATTACGAACGGCGACGTGTGGTACGGCGGTGCGATTAGCGGTGCGGCGCATGCCAACGGAGGAATCCGCATGGATGGGCAGTCGGAGAGCTTGATGACCTCGGCCAAGGGTACGTACATCTGCCAGCCACACCATGATTGCGATTATGAGGAAAAGCCGGGCGTCTGGGGGAGCGGAACAACGCAGGAGCTGTGGGAATTTCCAGTGGCGCCGGTTAATTACGCGGCCCTCACGCTCGACTTGCTGGATTTACAGGCCCAGGCGGAGGTAACGAATACTGACTATGGACCGTCTGGTAACTTTGGTTATCACTTGCTGTTTCAAGAGAATAATACTTATTCAATCTATCGAGTGACGTCATTGGGGCCAAACGTTTTGTCGGCGTTTTCAAATAATGACTGGCAGTATACCTCGCATGATATTGGTAATAAGGTGCTGGTCCACACGCGGGCGGTGCCCTCGGGCGGAGTGATTTTTGTCGACGATAATCGCCTGTGGGTGAGCGGAGCTGTGCGGGACCGCGTGACTGTGGCGGCGGGCGAGCTCGACGACACGCCGGCCGACAACAATGCAGACATTATTATTACCGGCGATATTAGCTATGGCGGAGTCGTTGATGGCTCGCGCGCGTTTGGTGCGGTGGCGCAAAACAATGTGCTCATTCCGTGGTCGGGAGCCGAGAATGAATTGGAAATAAATGGTGCGTTCATTGCGCAGAATGGCCGTTTTGGGCGGCGTTACTACCCCAATTGTTGCGGTTCGCAAGCCCATCGGCTGAAAGCTTCGCTCGTGCGTTATGGCATGGTGGCGAGCAACCAGGTGCCGGTGACGGCCTGGGTTGATGAGGGGGGTAACGTGGTGAGCGGCTACTTACAAGGCCAGGCGACGTACGATTCTAACTTACTGTACCAGCCGCCGCCATACTTCCCGACGACGGGGCAGTATCAATTTCTTTCGTGGGAGGAGGTAGACTAGCACTATGATCGGCCTTGATGTCTCGGATCAGTCGGTAAAAATTGTGCAGCTCACGAACGATGCTTTGCGGCAGCTGGTGGCATCCTGTTGGCAAGCGATGCCAGCAGGGTTGGTTGAGCATGGCGTTATTCAGCAGGAAGCAGCAGTTACCAAAGTACTGACTGAAGCTTTCCGTCTTTGTCAGTTGGGGCGGGTGCGGGCCGATGCCGTTGTTGCTTCGATTCCTGAGACGCAGTCATTCCTGCGAGTCATTGAATTGCCGGCGATGGCGGTTGAAGAAATGGATGAAGCGGTGCGTTGGGAAGTGGCACAGCACATACCCTTTGGGTTGGACAACGTGTACATCGATTGGCAAGCGATTGGCCAGGGACACACCGCCGCAACGGGGCGCCAGGAAGTGCTGGTGGGTGCGGCCCAGCGTAAGGTGATTGATCCGCTCGTGCGTGTGTTGACGGCGCTCAAGGTTGATGTGGCGGCGCTGGAGCTGGAAAGCCAGGCAATTACGCGGGCACTTGTTTCGGCGGAACTGCGCAGCCATCAGGGCCTGGTTATTGTCGACTTAGGTGGCTCAGCCACTAATGTGGTGATTCATGATCACGGAACCATGCGCTTTTCTGCTAGTCTCCAGCGTGGCACCAGCCAGCTGTCGCGACTGCTGTCGGCGGAGGATGCGCAGCGGCTGCGCGGCCCTCGCTCGGAGGTGCTCTCGGCGGAAGTGGCGCAGCGCGTGGCTGAGCGCATGCGGAGCGGGCAGGAAGAATTAGTTATGGAAATTCATGGCATCGTGGAGTTTTATAATGGGATAGATGCGCAGCACCGGGTACGGGAAATTTTACTGACGGGCGGGGGGTCGAACCTGCCGGGACTGGATCGGATCTTCCTGCGCTTTTTCGACAACGTCCACGTGCAGCGGGGAGACCCGTGGGCCAATATTATTCCCGTGGCACGAGAGAAAAAGCCACCGTTGCCGCTGCGGGAATCGGTGCACTTTGCCACCTCACTGGGGCTGGCTTTGCGGAGTGTAGATCGTTAGCCTATGGAACGCGAAATCAATTTGTTACCCCGCGCGCTGCAACACGCCCGCAATCGGCGGTTGTATGCGGCTCGGTTTGGTCGCCTGTTTCGTCGCTTCGGCGTGGCACTTGTTCTCATTATCCTAGCGCAGTTCGGTGCCTGGCTGTTTTACGTTTCCCTGCTGCGTGAGGTTTCTAATCAGTTAGCTGTTGTCATGCCGGGGAGTGAGGCGACGGGCCAGATTGCGGCCACGAATCAATTGCTCGGTAGCTTTCAACGCCAGGTGACACAGCAGGTGGTGTGGTCGGAATTAGTGTCAGATATTTTGACGCAGACAGCCGCTGTTACTGTTACCAGTATTCGAACGGTGGATAGCGGGCGCATCATTGAGATTCGCGGGGAGACAGCTTCCCGGGCGGCAGTGGTAGCGCTACAGGAGGCACTCGCCGCGCTGCCCTGGGTCGAGCGCGTTGAAGCTCCTTTGCAAAACTTTACGGTGGGGCCAAACGCGCAGTTTTCCTTGCGTGTTCAGCGGAACGAGTCTCTATGAACGTGCGTTGGCAAAACGGTGTTGGCTTGGTTCTGCTGGTGGGGCTGGCAGGGTGCGTGTGGTATCTGAACGGGCGTATTCAGGCAACCCGGCGGCAGATTGTCGCGCAGCAGCACCAGTTGGAACAATCAATTTCGGGAGCGGCGGCGCTGGTAGCTCAGAGCAAGACGCTCTCTGAGCGCAGCGCGGATCTGGCGCTGATACGCGCGTATGTTCCAAGTGAGGCAGGCCTGGGGGATGTTGTCTCGCTGCTTGAGCAGCACGCGACTGGGCTTGGCGTCACGCTGAGCATTCCCTCGGTTCAGGAGACCTCAGCGGTCGATGCCGCAGCTCCTATCGAGGCGTTTCGCAGTATCAATCTACACCTCGAAGTGGTAGGTCAGCCGAAAGCTGTTTTACAGTTTATGCAGATCGTGGAGCACCTGCCGTATTTAGCCCAGGTGACGGAGTGGGATTTTGAAGTTACGCCGGAGACTGTGCAGCGTCGCAGCGGCGAGGTAGGCTCGGCCTTGGTGCCGCCCGGTGCTACGCAAGTGCCTCAGGCAGCTCCCCCGACGGCGCGGTTAGCCTTTGATGTCTTGCTCGCAGTTACTCACAACCATGATGCGAAATCCCACTAATCTGCTGCGACACAGCGCAGCGCTTGCGGTTCGTCTGGCTCACCAGATTTTTATTGTGCACAGCCGCATTGTCGATGTGGTGGCTTGGGTTATTATTTTTGGAGTTGCGGGCGGATTGATGGTGAAATTGCTGTACGTTCCGCCGCCGCAGGTCGAGATACCAGCCCAAACAGAAGAGACGCTGCATGTCGCCGCCGTCGACGAGATCGTGGCCTGGATTGAAGTGCGCAGTCGAGCGCGCGAAGTCGGGCTGGTGCTGCCGCCGCAAACACTCCTGCCATGATTGGTATTGATATTTCCAGCCGTTCGATCAAGGTCGTTGAGGTGGCTGAGAGCGGGCAACCCCTGCTGCGAACGCTGTGCTGGTCATCCCTGGATACCGAGTCGATTAAGGGTGGGGTGATCCAGGATGTGCCGGCGGTGAGCGCTGCGCTCAAGAACACGCTGACAAACTGTTCACCGGTGGCTATCACTGGTAAGCGCGTGGTGGCGTCGATTCCTGAGGCGCAGTCGTTTGTGCGCGTGTTGGAGTTGCCCGTGATGGCGAAGGGTGAACTTGATGAGGCTGTGAAGTGGGCAGTGCGCCGCCATATTCCTTTTGACTTGGAGCGCGTCTACGTGGATTGGGAGCGATTGCCCACACCCGCAGCGCAGGATCACTGCCGGGTTTTGGTGGGAGCAGCCCAGCGAGCGGTCGTTGATCCGCTGCTTGCCGTGCTCGATTCGCTGCCGGTGCAGGTGGTGGCGCTCGAGCTCGAGGCACAAGCAGTGCTGCGGTGCTTGCTGCCGCGGGAGGCGGCCGCGGCCGAGCATGTGCAAGGAGTACTCGTGATTGACCTGGGTGCAACCTCAACCAATGTGGTCTTCTTTGATCAGGGATCGATGCGCTACACGGCCAGTATTCAAAGTGGGGGGGACACCCTGTCGCAGCGCTTGGTGGAGGCGCTGGGCATTGCGCCCCGGGAAGCGATCGAGCTGAAAGCGCGGCTTGATCTGGAGCGGCAGAGCCTGGATGCGGCGGCGGCAACGGTGCGCTCTGGGGTAGCGGAATTAATAGCAAAAGTTGAACGAGTCGTCCGCGAAATGTCGGTCCAGCTCCCGGCCGATCGCCAGCTCAAGGCGATTCTGCTGGCAGGCGGGGGTGCGAACTTGAAAGGTATTCAAAAGATGTTTGCCGATGTTTTTCCGGCAGTATCGGTCCAATTAGGTAACCCCTGGACGAATCTTGATCGTGAGCGGAAGAGCAAACGCGCTCATTTGTCGACGGCGGATGCACTGCAGTTTACGACGGCGCTGGGCTTGGCGTTGCGCGAGGTCGACATGCGAGCCTATGGGAGGGACTATGCCACAGCTTAATCTTCTTCCTCAGGAGCGCAGAATGCAGTTGTGGCGCGAGATGGTTCATGCGGCCTGGTCGCGCCTGCTGGCGCGGATAGCGGGGGGGCTCTTGCTGGTGACGGCCGGGGCACTGCTGCTTGGTGGTTTGGCAATGGGATTTACTATTATGGAGGGCCGGGCAGCCGCGGCGCAGTTGACGGCGGAGCTCACTGAGTTCCAGGCAGCGCGCCTCGAGTTGGAGCAGTTTCAAGCGCTGCTCTCGGCGGTGGGTACGGCTGAGGAGACGCGCCTGCTCTGGTCGGACCGGCTGCTCGAGCTGATCGATGCTTTGCCAGCGACAGCGACGGTGGGGACGCTGGAAGTTAACGCGGAAGAGCGGACGATGTCGCTGACGGGCACCGTTGACGCACGGTCAACGGTGGTAGCGCTGGCCGAGGCATTGCGATCGTTTGACTGGGTCGAGAGTCTGGAGGCGCCGAACGAAAATCTGCTGCGGCCGGTGAAGCCGCAGTATACTTTCACTATTCACCTCCATGAGTAGTCGCACACTATTATTACTGGTGGGAATTGTGTGCCTGGTTGTCTTCCAGCCAGTGGTGTGGCGGTGGGCAGAGCGGCAGGTTGTGCGTTGGCACGAGCAGCGGTCGCACCTCGAGCAGGCGGATGAAATACGGCGTCGTGGCCACGTACTCCTGAACAGCCGCGCAGCCTTGCCGGGGCTGACGAGTCAGCTGGTGGCGGTCGTGCCAGGTCAATCTGATGTTTCGTTTTTGTTAGAAGAGTTGGAGCGCGCAGCGGGAAACGTGAGCGTGGCCATGACGGTCAATTCCATTGGGGAGGCCGCACCGCTCGAGGTAGGCCAGTCACCCCTCCTGATACTGCCGATTACCGTCACGATCACCGGGCAGGGGGCGGCACTGCTGAATTACCTCCAGGTGATTGAACAGCTGCCGCAGCTGGCAGCAGTGCGTTCGTTTGAGCTCACGGCCATCAAAGATGGTGTCGGCGGAGCTGGTGATTACACCGCGAAGATGGACATGGTGTTTTATTTACAGGGTTATGGTGCTGATTAAGCAGACGCAAGCACTTAGCTGGCGCGAGCGCCTTACCAGGGGTGTCGGCCGGCTGGGCCTAGCGCTCGATCGGCCCGTGTGGCGCAGCAGCCTGCTCCTCGGCTGGTTGGTGATGTTAGGGAGCCTACTCTATTGGTATGGCTGGCGGCCGCTCGAGCGACCGGTTGCGTTGCCGGCGGCCGTGCACGAGGTTGCCTCGATTGATAACGAGACGTTTATCGCGATCATCAGGCGGGCTGAGGAGGCGCGGGCAACACCGGCTGCGTTTTCCGCTTCTCAATCGTTTTTTGTCGAGTAGTGCATGCGAGTGGTCGTCTTTGGCACCTTTGATCCACTGCACGCCGGACACGTCGATTTTTTTCGGCAAGCCCGCCAGTCTGGAGGGCAAGCTCGGGCTCATTTAACTGTGGTTGTAGCAAGGGATAGCTGGATTCGCTTGGTTAAGCGGCGCG
>DATDVI010000073.1:0-6073 GCA_035290125.1 Candidatus Anderseniibacteriota bacterium | reverse complement strand
CCGCGGCGGTGAGACCGAACGAACTGAGTCAGCCTCACGGTTATCAACCAACAATCGCACTGCCTCTTCGATCCAGGCCGGCTGCCGCCTGGATCATAATGTCCGCCTCGTCGCTGCCAACACTGCCAAGCTTACTATTAGGCCAAACACTCGCATTGGCATCGGCACCATCATCAACTGCGGCACTGATGTCACCATTGGCAAAAAAGTTCTTGTCTCGGGTTATTGCTACGTGCAAAGCTCTAGCCATGGCCTTGCGCCCGGTACACCAATTATGGACCAGCCGCACACCTATGCCCCTATAACAATCGGCGATGGTGCCTGGCTCGGCAGTCACGTAACCGTGCTACCCGGCGTCACTATCGGCGAGGGAGCGGTCATCGGCAGCCATGCCGTCGTCACCAAAGACGTACCTGCCAACTCAGTTGCCATCGGCGTACCCGCGCACGTTATCCGCGAGCGGAAGTAGGAGTTTGTTCCTGCGCCCGCAGCCGCTCCATGAAGAAGCGGACAAGCTCCAAGTCGCGCGGCGTATCAATATCAAACACATCGTCCTCAGCCATGATATACGGCGCAATCTTTGTGCCTGTCATTGATTGTTTATCAAAAATCGTCGCCGGCCGCGTCACGTCGATAACGCAGTTATAGTGGTACATTGGCGGATGATCCTGCCGGAGCAGATCATGCGGCGCCGGATGCTCGTGCTTCATGATTGGATCAAGCCAGCCCTCGGGGGAAATGCGGAAAATTCGATAAGGGTGAGCCCGCGGCGGTGAGACCGAACGAACTGAGTCAGCCTCACGGTTATCAACCAACAATCGCACTGCCTCTTCGATCCAGGCCGGCTGCCGATAGGGCGCGGTCGGCCGCAAGTGCACGATAACCTCCGGCTCATAATTTTCCTCCTTCTTAAGCCACCTCAGAGCATGCTGAAACAATTCCAGGTCCACCGACGTGTCCTGGGAAATTTCTGCTGGCCGCAAAAAAGGCACCTCCGCTCCCACTGCCAGAGCTGTCTGTGTAATCTGTTCGTGATCAGTGGAAACGATGACACGCGTGATTAATTTTGATGCCAATGCGTGCTCAATCGAATGAGCTATCAAGGGCTTGCCGCCTACCTCAACGAGGTTCTTCAGCGGGATACTCTTTGACCCGCCGCGGGCAGGAATAATCGCTAGGACATCCATAGGTTCTTTGTTCAGCTAAACATGTGCCCTCGCCGTTGTCGAGGCGACCGCTTCCCTCGCCTGCCTATAGCGCAGTAACGCTAACTGCGCCGGATGTGTAGCCTGCGCTGGCAGCGCCCAGGAAAGATGGTCTAACACTTCCTGGTGTCTTTGCTCACTGTGGTAACGCAAAAACCGGGTATAGAAACGTGGTTCAGCTACCTCCCCAAAGGGCGCTTCTTGTTGCATTGCCCGCCACCAACTAACGCCAACCTGATCAGACAACAAATCGTAATTAAACATGTAGAAGAATTCATGAATTTCACGCTGAGATATTTCCGGTTTTTGCCTGGGGACAGTCAGCATCAGCTGCCGGAACTCATCGACCGTCTTGGGCGTATAGGAGAAGGTATAGGCCGCATGCGGATTATAGGCCGCGTTAATCACCGGCACGCCTAAGGCCGGATACTCATGCGCAACCGACCCCATACAGGTGAACACACAATCAAGGCCCTCTTCCACCAGCTGCAAGTGAGAAGCATAGGGGGGAATGACACTCAGTCGCGGATATTTTTTCAGAAAATCATTTACGATCCTGACCGAGACATCCCAATAACCGGGATGATATTTCACGTACCAGTCGTAATCAGTCACGAGCGACATCTTTCCCAAATAGTCCATCCACTCATAGAAATCCAAAAACAACATCTCGCCGTAACAGTGCGGCGCATCAGAAAACTCATGGGTGCAAATGAGAACTTTGGGATTTTTGCTCTCCCGCAGCACGCGCCCCGACCGCCTCCCATGAAAGGGGGATTTATTCATGTAATAAGAAATGCCGACCCCTACCTCGCCCCTGAGACGCCGATCGAGATAGTGCGCTGCCGTTGCCAGACCAGTCTCCTGCTCAACCAAAGGCAGCTGCAGAAACCAGTCGTGCAAATGTGCGAAATAAGCATGGGCAGTCGTCGAAGCGCCTCGCTTGGCCGGTGTTACCAGGTCAACATTTGTTACCGGCACGCCATGCGCATACGCAACTTTCACCAGCGCCATAATGTCAATATAGGCATCTAAGCTCACCGCCGCCGCCGCCACGCGATTACGCGCGAAGTAATCCTGCCAAAAGATCACCAACCCGATTGACCGCAGGAGCACCTGGTCAAAGACAGGATCATCGAAATCCACGGTTCCCCGCTGTCCTTCCCGCAAATAGGTATCATAAATATCATCCCCCACCGGCACTCCTAAAACTGACAAGTTAAGAATATCCTGTCTTGTGTTTAGGCCAGGTCTAATGGTATCAAACTCACTTTGCTGAAGCCGGCGCTGAGGACCATCAAGCTGCGTAATTACGTGACCGCGCACGCCGAACGACTCGTAGACCAATCTGATTCGCCGTTTATTGTGAACCGATGCACCGGAATAGGATTTAATCACCGCACCATGCTGTCGCACCAGCGCATTCGTGATATAGCTTATCCGAATATGGTTAATGCAAAGAGCATCAAAATTGACCAGCACCTCCGGCATAATGCCGTTCGGCTTCGGGGGTTGCCAGATACGCTGATTATGGCGAATAAACTTCAGGGTATGCTCATCGACATGCCATGCTCGCCAACGACGTTCAATCTCATCAGAAACCCGCCGACTGATAGATGATTGCGCTTCAGACACACTACCTCACCTTTGCCGCCCATTCATCCAGCCAACAGAGAACCACACACTTCTGGTCCTTCAGATAAGCACGAAAGATATCTGTTTTCGTGCTATCGACTGCCATCAGGAATATCTTGCCGCGCGGCCCCAACACCAAAGCTGCTTTATAGCCCTGGTCTTTAAGCCGGCCGTTCAAAGAAGGAGCAACATAATATCCCCAAGCGGCTGCCGTGAAATCACACTCCTTACCTGTTCCGTCGACAAATGTGACCACTTCCCCCGGCGAGAGGTGAATAGTCCCCGCTTCCTGCAACTTGACTCCCCTAATCGCAAACTGCCGTGGCTTTTTTCGTCTGGTAACCTTCATGTTGCCCGCTCAAGCACTGATTCCTGCCAACCCCAGTCTTCAATCAAGAATGAAGCAAGCTGCCAATGGCCATCAACTCTCTTCCAGATATCATGATTGCGAAATGCCTCAGCTGTCTCATAAAAGCGTGGCACCGTAAGGCCAACATACTCACAAAAATGTTGGATGGCTTCGCGCGGCACCTCCTCGCCCCGCTGACGGATAATAGCGATGGCCTCATCTCGAGTCATGCGTTCGTTGCGAATCTCCAGCGACAGGTTATCAAAGGTACGAGTAATACCAAATTTGTACCACTTGAGCCAGTGATGGACCGCCAACAACGCATCATCTAAGTCGGCAAAAGCATAGTAGCCTGTCAAAGCTCCTTCAGAGCGGCTGCGAAAGCCATGTTGTGCTGCCACCTGGCGGCTATGTTCCGGATCCCAGCGAAAGTAATAACCCAGGAAAATCGGCTGCGTCTTCTCCCCGCTATCTGTTTCGGGCGCAAAGTACGGTGCTAATTCTTCTCGCGTAAACCCTTCGGCCAGCCAATCGGAGGCAGTGGTACCACGCGTGTTAAACGTTTGCATCCAAGCTTCTTTGAGCTGGGCACCAGACAGAGACGCATCCCCGGTGCCATATTCATCAGCTGAATTTTCTCCCCACACAATGAGCGGAGTCCGATAAGCGCGAGCGGCGACGCGGGCGATAGCGTCCATTGCCAGATGCATCGGCACAAACGGCGTTCCCAGCTTCTCAAAACTTCGCCGCATAAAACGCTTCTGCACCCCCGCGTTAATCGAAAAATCAATGTGATCCACTCCCAGGTTTTTCAGATTCTCCAGATTCGCCCGTCCAATTTCGGTGCGGTGCGGCGGGCACCACGTTACCGCCAAAGGATGCAAACCATGCTCGAGGCACGTTACTACTTGCCAATGACTATCCTTTCCGCCGCTGACCGGAATAATACAATCATAGGATCGGTCCATCTTTTTGACTTCACTGGCCAGCTTCGTGAATTCTTGGTCACGTTCCTGCCAATCAACCTCATGCTGTTTACGCTCGGCCGAACGGCATGCATTACACACCCCTTCGTCGTCCAGCGCTAATCCGGGGCGCGTATCCGGCAGCACGCATCGCTGACAATAAGTCATCTTTTTGAGCCTATCACGGCCTTATTTGGGGCCGCAAAGGCCTTATCACTAACGCTCATCTCCAAAAACATCTTGGCGTTAACAAAGTTAAACAGAAACTTGCTCATACTCTCCGGCATCGTTGACTTGCGCAGCGCAACCGCGATTTTAGACTTATCAACCAGTTCAAAAATCGGGCCATCACTCATCAAAAAGTCCCAATCCTGTTTTCGGTTCACATCCACCAAGTCAGTAAAAGGAGCATTGAAGCCAAACTTTTGCCGGCTTAAGCGTACCTGCTCGTTCAATATTCCCGCCATCGCTTCCCGTAGGACATACTTGCCAAAGCCGTCTTGCATCAAGTGCTCAGGCGGAATCGAATACGCCACCTCAAAAAGATTCCTATCCAGGTAAGGACTGCGGTTCTCAATAGAATACCTCATGGCATTGAGGTCATCTTCATGCAGGACAACGCTCGTCGACTCATGAAAGAGCTCATTGAGCATGCGATTACGCAGCGGAGAAGCGGTAAAGTGATGCTCCGAAAACTCTTCCGTAAAGTCTTGCCGCAAATACTGGGCGAATACGTCTCGGTCAAGAAACAAATAACGGCGGTCTGAGGGGTTAACCATAAAGAGGTCTGGATTATTGAGATAGGGGTTTCGCACCAGCGGCTGAATGTACTGTTGCCACTCCTTAAGCCGCTGCGTAAAATCAGGATGATTACGCATCTCCAACAAGTGCAGCAACCAGTGATCGTAGTATCCGGAAAAGAGCTCATCTCCTGATGTGCCCGACACTGATACTTTGTAACCGCGCTCAGCCATTGCCTCCATCAGGTAGTCATGAACAAAAAACGTGATGGTTGCCACCGGCGCATCGTGATAAGCAATGAGCGCCTTAAGCCGTTCAAGGACATCGGCGCCCGGCTTGAGCTCAATTAAAGTGTGCTCGCAGACAACATCGCGGGCGGTAGCCAAAACATTTTCCTGCTCGTTGTAGCGCACATCACTCACCACCATCGAAAACGCTGCCACCGGCTGCTTAAGTTCCTTGGCAGCTAGAGAAATAAGCGAGCCGGAATCGACTCCCCCGCTCAGGCAAAAAGCGAGCGGTACATCACTGCGCAAACGCAACCGCACACTCTCCCGCAACGCCTCCCGTGTCCGTGACACCGCCTGAGCCAACGTCATGCGCTCAGGCTGATAACGCGGCTGCCAATATCGGCGCTGCTCGCGCCGCAACATTGTATCCAGAGTCACATTAGTCGCGTAGGGCACTTCTTTAACGTCCGAAAAAAATGTCTCTTCCCGCTGGTAGAGCGCCCGATATCCATGCACCAGGTAACGCAACAGGTGTTGTGGGTTAACCGCCAGCTGCCGGTCAACGAGGGAACGCAAGAACTTAACCTCCGAGGCAAAATAAAACCCATGCTTGTCCGGAATGTAGTACAGCGGCTTTTCGCCGAACCGATCGCGCGATAACAACAGCGTTTGCGTCCGCTCATCCCAAATAGCAAAAGCCCACATGCCTTCAAAGTGATCAACGCACGCTTCTCCCCACCTGAGGTATGCCTGCAGCAGGACCTCAGTGTCCGAATCAGTGGTAAAACTAACGCCTCGCCGTTTGAGCTCCCGTCGGATTTCGACGTAGTTATAAATCTCGCCGTTAAAAACCAGTGTGGCCGGGCCAATAGTAAACGGCTGGTTTGACCGCGGATCAAGATCAATAATCGAAAGCCGCGCGTGTAGCAAGTCGATATTCGTATCCGA
>DATDVI010000072.1:0-6551 GCA_035290125.1 Candidatus Anderseniibacteriota bacterium | reverse complement strand
AAGCACATGGCGTTTGGCACCGCGGTGCACCGCGCCTTGCGCGATTTTGCCACCCGTCACACCGAGAGCGGCGTGCTGCCCGCAGCGGCGTATTTACCGGAGCGGTTTGCAGTGTACCTGGCGCGCGAGGTGCTCTCCCCCACGGAAGCTGCCGACAGTCTGGCGGTGGGGCAGGAAGCGCTACGGGCTTGGTGGCAGCAGTACCAGCAGGATTTTTCGGGTGCCTTAGCGCGGCTGCCGGAATACGACTTTCGCTCGCACGGCGTGGCGCTGGGCGATCTCCCGCTGACGGGACTGATCGACAACGTGGCCGTTATTGATGCCACAAAAAAGCTGGCAATTGTCACGGATTATAAAACCGGCAACCCAGACAACGCCTACCGCCACCTGAAAGAGGGCGGCGACTACCGGCGACAGCTGACGTTCTATAAGCTGCTCGCGCAGCGATCGCCCCGGTTTGGATACGAGATTGTGCGCGGCGAAATTGATTTCATTCAGCCGAGCAAACGTACGGGTAAGTTCGTGAAAAAAGCATTCGAGATTTCCGATACAGACGTCGCTGCGCTCGAGCAGCAAATCAAAGACGTGTGGACCGACATTAAGGCGCTCAAGTTCCTTGATGTTGAGGGATGCGGGGAGTGTGAGTATTGCCAGCGCTTTTAATTCCTGTTGATCAAGTGCTCGGTGGCGTAGCGCCAGCCGCAGGGGAGGCCAACGGCGCTGACTTTCTTGCAGGGGTTAAAGATATCTTTGGGATCAAAGATTTTCTTGACTTGCTGGAATAACTCGACGATCTCTACACCGTACATTTGGGCCAGGAACGGCGTGCGAATAAGGCCATCGTTGTGCTCGGCGGTGATGGAGCCGTTAAATTCAATGACCAGGTCATAGACTTTGCGGCTGAGTGATTCGATGAGGTCTGGCAAATCCGGCCGGCTGACATCGAGCAGGGGGATAATGTGAAAATTGGCGTCGCCCATGTGGCCGGCAATAGTGTAGGTGAGATTATAACCGGCCATGATGTGGTTCAGGCGCGGCAGGAACTCGGGCAGCTGCTCGGGCCGGACAATAATGTCGTCGATGAACGGCGCGGTACGCTTGTTCTCAACATGCTCGCGCAGTAGGTTAAAGCTTTCGCGCCGCATTACCCAGTACTTCTTGGCTTCGGTGGGTGAGGTAATGAGGCGCGTCTTAAGAGGGAAGCGCTGAAGCCGCTGCTGCACGCGCCGGGCACGAGCGAGGACTTCACTGGCGCTGTCTCCCGTGAATTCGGCCAGGAGCACCAGCTTGGGGATGCCGCCGGTGAGGATCATCTTTACCTCCGGCAGGAACCGCCAGGCGAGCGTGAGCCATCCGCCAGCTGGCGGATTTGTCGCTAGGCGCTTCATAATATCCGGCAAAAACCGCAGCGCCAGGCGCAGGGTGTGGTCATCGTACGATTCAAAGCTTTCGGGTTGGCCGGTGAGGGTGGTGGCAATAATTTGGCTGAGGTATTTCAGGTCATCGAGGAAGATGACGAGCATTTTGCTGTGGGGTTTGGGTTCGATCAGCGAAAACGTGATTTCGGTGATGATGCCCAGTGTGCCCTGCGAGCCGCAGAAGAGGCGGGTGAGGTCAAACGTTTTCGCGGCTGGATTCCAGACATCCCACAGCGCGTAGCCAGCGGAGTTCTTGGAGACGGGTGGGCGAGCGCGCTGGAGCTGCTCGTGGTGTTGCGTGAGCAGATCGAAGAGTTGCTGGTAGATGCTCCCGAGAAATCCCCCGGCGGCGATTTTTTTCTGCAGCTCGCGTTCGCGCAACTTTTCGAATGTATACTCCTGCCCATCGCTCAGTACTACTTTCAGTTGCTGCACGTAGTTGGCCGTTTTGCCGTAGGCGAGCGTTTTTTCTCCTCCGGAGTTGTTGGCGACCATGCCGCCGACGGTGCACAGCTCGCGCGAGGCAGGGTACGAGGGCAGGAGGGCTTTTAGCGGCTGCAGCGCAGCGGCGAGGTCGCGGTAGTAGGCGCCAGGTTGCACGGTCGCTTGGTGAGGGTCAACGGCGATGATCTTATTGAACGCCAGCATGTCGACAATGATCGATTCGTTTAGCGGGCCGCCGGTCATGTCGGTACCTGCCGCACGGGGAGTAAGCGAGAGGTGTTCTTCAGAATGTTCGGTCATATAGCGTATCAACTGGCTGAGATCAGCGACGCTTTGTGGATAGGCTACCGCTTGTGGCTTAATAGTAAATAAGCTGGCATCGCGGCTGTAGCGGTCGAGGGTAGCGGGATCGTGCGCAATTTTGCCTGGGATCATGCCTTGTAGTTTATCGCACATTGCTCTTTTTGGGGACGCGCGTTACCCTTTTTTATATGAACAAAGCACTGCTGGGAGTCGTGATCGCCGTCATTGTACTGGCGGTGGGAGGGTTATTGGTATACCGGTCAACAGCGCCGAATGGCGATGTTGTGCCAGTGGGCGAGACAACGCTCGAAGAGGAGCTGGAGGAGGGGGTAGCGCCAGGGCAGTTTATGCAAGTGGCGCCGACGGGTGGCCCGCTGCTGAGCCCCGTGCCGACGGCAACGAGCGCGGTAAGCGCGACGACCACGCCAACGCCAGCGGCAAGCGGCGTGACTATTTCGATGACCGAGACGGGCTTTGCCCCAGCAACAGTGCGGATCAAGGCAGGGAGTACGGTGACGTTTGTGAACGATGGGCAAGCCTTGCACTGGCCAGCTTCGGATGTTCACCCCACGCACGATGTTCTGCCCGGGTTTGATTCGCGCGGCGGGGTGGCCACGGGGGGCAGCTATGCATACACCTTTACCAAAGTGGGCAGCTGGCGTTTTCACGATCACCTGAATCCTCAGTTTGCGGGCACGGTCGTGGTTGAGTGACCATAACATTTTCTGGCGCGGCTGGAGGGGTCACGGGCAGCAAGCACGTTGTTGCCTCAGACGGCGTGCGCGTGCTGCTCGATTGCGGCATGTGGCAGGGATCACGCGAAGCCGAGGCGAAAAACCAGCAGTTACCGTGGGAGGCGGCAACAATTGACCAGGTGGTGCTGTCACATGCGCACATTGATCACTGCGGCCTGCTGCCCTTGCTCGTGCGCAGCGGTTTTGCGGGAACTATTTGGGCAACCCCGGCGACTATGGCGGTCGCAGAGTTGATGTTGACTGACATGGCCAAGATCCAGGCGCAGGATGCCGGCTGGCAGGCGCGGCATAATCGTGAAGCGACTATGATGGTAGCGCCACTGACGGCGGCCGATATTGGTGCGGTGATGGATCGGTTTCGCCCGGTACCCTACGTCCGCTCGGGCGGTGGGTGGGTCGAAATTGCCGCCGGCGTGCGGCTTAAGTTGTATGACGCGGGGCATATTTTAGGCTCAGCCATCAGCGTGCTGGAATTTCAGGAGGGCGGCAGCACGCGCAGCCTGGTCTATTCGGGGGATGTTGGCTCACGAGGGACGCCGTTGCTGCATGATCCGCAGATGCCCCTCGAGACGATTGAAACACTGATTTTGGAGAGTACGTATGGCAGTCGCCGGCACGAGCCGTTCCCCCAAGCGCTCGTGCGCTTGGCGCAGGCGGTGAACGCGGTGTGTCGGCGGGGTGGCAAGATGATTGTCCCGGCCTTTTCGCTGGGGCGAACCCAGGCGCTGGTGTACTTGCTGCATAAGTTGACCGATGCGGGCAGCATTCCCCGCTTTCCGATTTTCGTTGATTCACCCCTGGCGGTGAATCTGACAGATGTGTATCGCGCGTACCGGGCTGATTTTGATGTTGAGAGTGAGGAGGACTTCGAGGGTCCGGACCACGTGCCGCTGGCGTTTCGCAATCTTTCCTACATTCGCTCGGTGCAGGAATCAAAACAGCTGAACGCGCTGCCTGGCCCTTTTATGGTTATTTCCGCTTCCGGCATGATGACCGCTGGGCGCGTGGTGCACCATCTGCGCAATACGGTTGAAGATGAACGCAACGGTATCTTTATTACGGGCTATCAGGCAGCGGGAACGCTGGGGCGGCGGCTGGTGGAGGGTGAGCGCGTGATCACCCTGTTCGGCGAGCCAAAGCAGGTGCGGGCCGAGGTGCTGCTCTTCAATGAATTTTCAGCCCACGCCGATGCGGTGGAGCTGCAGCAGCTGGCTGAGCAGATGAGAGGGCTCAAGCGGATTTTTCTGGTGCACGGCGAGCCGCACCAGGCGGATGACTTAGCAGCGCAGCTGCGTAAAGCGCATCCCGAGTGGGAGGTTACCCGGCCAGAGGAAGGAGATGTTGTTAGGTTGTAGTTGGTAGTGAGTAGAAAAACATTTTCCTGTCTACCACCTACTCACTACAAACTACTCACTCGTTATTTCTGCCAGCGCTGATTGGCCGGATCCCACTGGGCGTTGTGCTCGCTGGCGCGTTTGAGGTTGACCTGATGCTTGTGGACCAACGTTTCTTTGCCCGGTGCGCCCATCAGGTTGCCCAGCCAAATGCCGAGGACTAAGCCCGGCGCCATAGCCGTAATGGCGTAGAGTATAACCAGGCCGAACGTTTGGGCGAGAACAATGGCTTGTTCTATCGTCATAGCTTTCGCTTTTCGGCAGCGCTCAGGGTGTAGGCCATGACCAGGCCAATGCCAAAGCCGGCGAGGAAGAATCCAGCCCAGAGCATCAGGTGATCAATTAAGGGTGCCATTGACTTATTTTACACTTAATGGAGTAAATACAACATGTCGATACTATTTTACGATGCAGAGGATTGGGAGCAGGCGCTTGTGCCAGCTGAGATCGGGGGAGTGCCGGTGTGCCTCTCGAGCAGTCGTCTGACTACCGCAACTGCTGCGGAGGCAGTGGGGGCAACTGTCGTCTCAGTTTTTTCGTGGTCGAACATTGATGCGGGGGTGTTAAACGCGCTGCCGGGGTTGCGCCACGTGGCGACCCGCTCGACCGGCTTTGATCACATTGATGTGGCTGCCTGCCGCGCGCGGGGCGTGAGTGTGAGCAATGTGCCCGAGTATGGAGTGCGAACGGTGGCGGAGCATACGTTTGCGCTGATGCTGGCACTGTCACGCAAAATTTTGCACTGCGATAATCGAACCAAAAAATGTGATTTCTCGCGCGACGGCCTGCGTGGCTTTGACTTGGAGGGCAAGACGCTGGGCATTATTGGCTGCGGCAAGATTGGCAGCACGGTGGCCGAGATTGCCCGCGCGTTTGCTATGCGCGTGCTGGTGTTTGATACGCACCACGACGCGGCGCTCGCCGCGCGCCTGGGGTTTGGCTATGTTGATTCTCTCGAGGACTTGCTGCGAGACGCTGATGTAATCAGTCTGCACGCGCCGCTGACGGAAGAGACGCGCGGCATGATTCATGAGGGAAACGTTGATCTCATCAAGAGCGGAGCGCTCTTAATTAATACGGCCCGGGGCGACCTCGTGCAGACGGGCGCGATTCTGAAAGCTCTGAAGAGTGGGCAGCTGGCGGGGGCAGGGCTCGATGTGCTGGAAGATGAAAAATTGATCCATGAGGAAACAGAAGTGCTCTCTCGGGAAATTCCCAGTCAGGAGCAGCTCGCTACGTTGCTCAATAACCGGATTTTGCTCGATAGCCCGAATGTGATTATCACGCCGCATAACGCGTTTAATAGCGAAGAGGCCGTGCGGAAGATTGCCCAGACGACGGTGGAAAACATTGAAGCGTTTTTGCGCGGGGAGGAGAAAAATATTGTTACGTAATGAGCAGGAGCAGACCAGCCGTCTCGCATCATTCTCAGCCGCCCAGCGGCGGCTTCCGAGGCTCCGGCCTTTTTGCTCCCGCCTCTGCGGGAGACCATGCCAAAAAGGCCGTCGAATCCGCTCGACAGCCAATCTGCTCCTGCTTAATTTGTTAAAGTTATGTTAATCGATATCACTCGAAAAATTCATCCCGACATGGCGATTTATCCGAATAATCCAACGGTGAAGTTTACGCAGACGCAAAAGGCCGGAGAGGGGAAGAATGCGCTGAGTCGTATTGAGCTTGGTTCGCACACCGGTACGCACATCGATACCCCCGCGCATATTCACGAGGGTGCGGCGGGAGCGCTTGGCTATGATCTGGCGCAGATGAATGGACTATGTGAAGTTGTTGATCTGTCGCACCTTGCAGCCGTAATCACGGTCAGCGATATTCCGGCGACGTCACACACGATCATTTTGTTTAAAACAAAAAATTCGCAGGGCGACCCGGATGTTTTTGATGATGCTTTCGTGGCGCTGGATGATTCAGCGGCGGAAGAGGTAGTCCGGCGCGGAGTGAAATTAGTTGGCCTTGATGCTTTGTCTATTCGTAAGCGCGGCACGGTGAATAGAGTGCACGAAACGCTCATCGACAACGGCATTATTATTCTCGAGGGTCTGTGGCTGGCCGATGTTGCGGCTGGGGAATATGAGCTGGTGTGCCTGCCGCTGAAAGTTGATCTCGACGGCGCGCCGGTTCGGGCGGTGTTGACCCCACTACGCTCCGGCTAAGCCGGAGCTACGCGGGGTTATTTTTCTGCTCGCAGAAAAATAAAAAGTCCGGTTGTGAGGCCGGACTGG
>DATDVI010000071.1:0-12542 GCA_035290125.1 Candidatus Anderseniibacteriota bacterium | reverse complement strand
TTGCGCAAACCGCTTTTTCAGCACCCAGCGATAGTACAAATCCAGCATTTTTCTCTCCTTACGTTGCCCCAAGAATAGTTTAAAACGTACATTCCCCTCTCATGGGAATGGTGCGGATGTGTGCCTGGCGTGTCAAGGTCGCTGCATTTCTTACATCCAATCGCCCTTAATTAATTTTTCTTTTTTGCTTCTGGTCCATCCCTTGATTTGATGCTCACGTTTCCTGGCTGCTTTTTGATCAGGAAATGGTGGCGAAATATAGACTAACGTGAACGGGCCCTGATCATGCGCAAATTTTGCTCCGCGATCATTATTATGATCATCAATTCTCTGCTCGGGATGTGGGCTGATACCAGTGTAATAGCGACCGGTGCGGGCACGAGCTATGTAGACATGCCAGGCCATAATTTAATTCTACCAAGTGCCTTTCGATTCGCTGCGCTCACTCAAGGCACTTCTCCTCGGCTTGGAGGGAAAAGAGTGCCATAAATAAACTTATTCACTCAGGTGTTTACACTGAGCGAGGCATGAGCTTGTCGAATGCCGAGTCGAAGTGCGCCCGGCAGGAATCGAACCTGCGACCGTTGGCTTAAAAGGCCACTGCTCTACCAATTGAGCTACGGGCGCGTGTATTGATTATAGTAGTATTCTTGCTCTTGAATAATATGGTATACTGAATAGCAGGTTTTTCCACAAGTCCTTAAAAAATAAAAAAATCATTATGAATAAAGTAATGGCAGCGGGGGCAGGTACAGCGCTAGTCTTGGTGCTGGTGATAGCGTTGCTTAGCTTTAGCAGCGAGGCCGGCGAGACGGTCGTTATCCGCGGCATTGTCCAGCCGGGTGGCAGTTCAAGCACGGTAAGTGTGTCTTACGCTCAAATTACGACCGCGGCAGACAAGACTAAATGGCGGGGGTTGGTCTGCGACGTGAATTTGGGCAGCGCGAAGAAATATCAATGGCAGAATAAGAAAGGTGTATTGAAGCAGGTGCGTGTGGCTAGCAATCCCACCCCAGGTAAAGAAGTTGTTTTTAAAGGAACGATCAGTTCTGATTGTCGGGTAACGGCCAGTTGGATTGTGGAGAATTATCGCTACTTCACGATGACGGGTACGTTGCAGGGTAATAAGCTGGATACGGGGAAGAAAGACGCGGGTAATCTGACGGTGACGGTTAGTAAGCTGATTATGACTGGAATTAAGCCAGAGAAGAAATTTAAAGAGTCACAGTTTAAGGATGTCGATGTGCTGGTGAATTACAACGGCTTAACTGATTTCACGGCCTTGGGCAAGTCGAAGTTGGCGGAAGAGGTGACGGCGTCGCAGCAGACGGTGGTGATTGAGGGGCAGATGGAAGACGAGAGTAAGTTTGTGGCGACGAAAGTTAAGGAGCAATAGAATAATTTGGGGTCAGGAGAAAAGCCCCCGCCGGGGGTTTTTCTTAAACTCTTGTAACAGCTTTTTCTGCTGTCGGCTGAGCCGGCGCGGGACGCTCACGCGCACGGTCACTCGATGGTCGCCGCGGGCGCTGCCCTGCAGGGCCGGGAAGCCGAGGCGCGGGAGCGTGAGAACTTCCCCCGGCTGCGTACCAGCAGGAACAGGCACTGTTTTTTTTCCTTCTAACGTATCGATGGTGAGTTCTGTGCCCAGCGCGGCATCGACAAATGGCACGGTCACCTCGGAGACGACGTTGTTTTGCTCGCGGTGGAGGGTGGGATGGCTTTCAACGTGAATATTCACGTAGAGATTCCCCGCTGGTCCGCCGCGAGGACCTGCTTCACCCTGGCCGGTCAGGCGAATTGATTGGCCATCGGCTATACCGGCTGGAATAGTAATCGTCAGCGGGCGATTTTTCTGTTCGCGCCCCGTACCCCGGCACTGGCGACACGGTGTTTCAGCTATTTTGCCCTCGCCAGTGCAGGTCGGGCAGATCGATTCACTGCGAAACATGCCCAACATGCTGCGTTGCGTCGTGGTGACGGTGCCCCGCCCCTGACAGGTAGCGCAGGTTTTAATTGGCGTGCCTGGTTCTGCGGTATTACCATGGCAGCGAGAACACGTTTGGTACAGGTGCGGTGCGATGTCGCGCTTAAGGCCGCGCGCGGATTCAAGAAAATCGATGGCGAGGTCAACCGCAATGTCTTGCCCGGGACGCTGGCGCGGGGGCTGAGCTTGCTGGCCGCCAAAAAATTGAGAAAAAATATCGCCCAGATCAAACTCAACCCCGAACGGGTTGCCGGCTCCGGCGCCGCCCTCAAACGTCTGACCAAATTGATCATACTGGGCTCGCTTCTGCGGATCCGACAAGATTTGATACGCATTGTTGATTTGTTTAAATTTTTCTTCGTCGCCGCCGGCTTTATCGGGATGATGCTGATGCGCTAAACGCCGATACGCGCGCTTAATTTCTTCCGGCGAGCTGGTGCGCTCGACGCCCAACACCGCGTAGTGATCCTGCGCCATAGCCTAGAGTATCAGGCGCTCGGTCACCTCTTCCTCCTGCTGCAGGGAGAAAAATCCCGCCTGGCGACCCAGGAATATGGCGAGCCCGAGCAGGGTCAGCGCCGGCCAGACGAGCAGCTGCACGAGTAGCCGCGAGACGAAGAGCAGGGTAAGGATCGCTGTTAGCGCCGCGAGCAGCGGATTTTGGTGGATCGTCGACGTAAGATACTGATTCAGCGTGGTAGCGATGGTGGTGGCAATGGTGCCGATCTCGGCGGCAGGTATCTCAGTTGCGTTCGGTGCGGCGCTGACTATTCTTTCGATGACCGTGGGTGGAATAAGTACCGTCGTGGTACTCAAGCTGCCAGCCACGGCAGAAAATGTTAAGCCGGCTACTGCAATAAGCAGGCACATTACTAGCCAGCGCAGGGAGCCAGCAAAGACAGCCATGGTTTGATACCGCTTGCGGGCGGCCAACTCGAGGCGTAGTCGCCAGCTAATCGAGGGCAAGAAGCCAGCCAGAATCACGGCGGCACCCACCGCGCCAATTGCTCCGCCGCCCAGGAGGACAAGCAGCACCATGGCACCGGCAATGAAGCTGGCCAGGATGAGATAGCGCACAAACGCCAGCGCAATGGCCCAGGCGGTGATCCACAGGAGCCCTACGCCAATAATGATGGGCGTGAGCTGGAAGTTCGTTGTCGCTGCGGCGCTGGCAATCGTCCACCAGAGCGCGGCGCTCAGCAGTAGCGCCAGGGCACTGAGAATTAGTTCTTTTACTACGCGACGCGGCACTCGTTTTTAGTTATTCTCCGGCTGCTTGGCTTCGGCCTGGCCCTCCACCACCGTCTCTCCCGCCGGTGCGTCGGCAGCAGCTGGCTCAGGAGCTGGCTGCTGTGGCAACTGCTGCAGCGCTGCACTGAGAGCACTCATCGCTTGAGTTATCTGTGCGGCGTCGCTGGCCGAGGCTGCTTTCTTAAGCGAAGCTATTTTTTCTTCAACGGATTGCTTGGTGGCAGCCTCCAGCTTGCTGCCGCGCTCGGCGATTGTCTTTTCGGCGGTGTATAGCAGCTGCTCGGCCTGGTTCTTTGTTTCGATGAGCTCTTTCTTTTGCTTATCTTCGGCAGCGTGATCGGCTGCCTCCTGCTTCATGCGTTCAATTTCTTCAGGCGAAAGGCCCGAGGAGCCCTCAATGCGAATGCTTTGCTCTTTGTTTGTTGCTTTATCTTTCGCGGAGACGTTCAGAATACCGTTGGCGTCGAGATCGAACGTGACTTCGATTTGCGGCACGCCGCGCGGCGCAGCGGGGATGCCCGCGAGCACGAAGCGGCCGAGCGACTTGTTGTCGGCGGCGAGCTCGCGCTCGCCCTGCAAGACATGAATTTCGACTTGCGGCTGATTATCGGCTGCGGTTGAAAACACTTGCGATTTTTTCGTGGGGACCGTCGTATTTTTTTCGATCAGCGGCGTGCGCACTCCCCCGAGCGTCTCGAGTCCGAGCGTGAGCGGCGTCACGTCGAGCAGTAGCACATCTTTCACATCACCTTGCAGAATACCCCCTTGCGTGGCGGCGCCGAGCGCGACGACTTCGTCTGGGTTAATCCCCTGGTGCGGCTTTTTGCCGAAGAGGTCGGCCACGGCGGCGACGATTTTCGGCATACGGGTCTGCCCGCCAACGAGAATGACTTCCTGAATGTCATGGTGAGATAGCTTAGCTTCGCTGAGCGCTTCGCGCGTGAGGGTAATGGAGCGGTCGATGTACTCCCCGACTAATTCTTCTAGTTTTGCTCGGGTGAGCGTGAGGACAAGGTGCTTGGGGCCGGTGCTGTCCGTGGTGATGAACGGCTGATTAATTTCCGTATTGGTAGCGCTGGATAACTCGAGCTTGGCTTTTTCGGCTGCTTCTTTTAGTCGCTGGAGCGCTATCTGATCCCCGGCCAGATCAATCCCTTGCTGGGCCTTAAACTCTTTGACAATCCAATCGATAATACGCTGATCAAAATCATCGCCGCCCAAGTGCGTATCGCCGTGGGTGGCAATCACTTCAATGGTGTCGGGCGTAATGTCGAGAATTGAAATATCAAACGTACCGCCACCAAAATCGTAGACCACAACTTTTTCTTCTTTTTTCTTATCCAAGCCATAGGCTAAGGCAGCCGCAGTTGGTTCGTTAATAATCCGGCGCACGTTAAACCCGGCTATCGTGCCGGCGTCTTTGGTGGCTTTGCGCTGCGCATCGTCGAAGTAGGCTGGCACGGTAATAACGGCATCGGTAACCGGGCCCCCGAGCTTACTTTCGGCATCGGCTTTAATTTTTTGCAGAATTATGGCGGAAATTTCGGCCGGGCGTAAGTATTTTTCACCAAATTTTATTTCCACCCCGCCATCGGCGCCGGCACGGATGTCGTACGGCAGCAACGCCTTGTCTTTTTGTACCTCGGGATCATTGAAGCGCCGGCCAATTAACCGCTTGGCTGAGAAAATAGTGTTGGCGGGGTTAACCACGGCTTGGCGTTTGGCCAGCACGCCAACGACGCGTTCGTTATTTTTGTTGACGGCCGCAACCGATGGTGTCGTGCGGCTGCCTTCGCTGTTTTCAATAATAACGGGCTTGCCGCCCTCGACGTGGGCAAAAGCAGAATTGGTTGTGCCCAGATCAATGCCGATAATTTTCATAGTAAGAATGTAGAATGATAAATTAAGAATTAAGCGGCCACTTTTACTTTAGCCGGACGAATTACTTCGTCGTGCCAGGCATACCCCGGCTGAATTATTTCCAGCACCTGACCGCTTGGCACCGCACGTTGCTTGACTGTTTTCACCGCCTCGTGCTGCCGGGGGTCAAACGGCTGATTAATCCCGATAATGGTGGTGAGGCCTAGCTCACGGAGCAGCTGCTCAAACTGGCGGGCAATGTGGAGTACTCCCTCCGCCCAGGCATGGTGCTGCAAGTCATCGGGTAGATGCGCGGTCATGGCTTGGAAATTGTCGGCCAGCGGGAGGAAAGATGACAAGATTTCTTTACTGCGCCGCGCGTGCTGGATGTTCTGCTGCTCCTGCATGCGCTTGCGAAAATTATCAAGCTCGGCACGTGCGCGCTGCCAGCCAGCCAAGTATTCTTGCGCGGCGCGCGAGGGAGCAGCATGAATGGTGCTCGCGTAAATCATAGTTGTTCCTCAAAGAGTTCGGCGACGTAATCGACTAAAGCGACGTTCCGATGATACGCCATGCGCTTCGGGCCGGCTAAGATCAGCACCGCACTGTCCGGTTGGTCGGGCACTGTTTTTCTGACAACGACACTGGTGTACTGGGCATTAAACCAGGGATTCTCGGCGCCAATGTACACTGCCACGTCGTCGGGAAGGGAGGCAGCAACTCGCGGCGCTTCTTCATTAACCATATCCACCAGCCGCGAGAGCTCGCGCGCGATGTCAAACTCATCGGCCGCTAAATTAGACAACAGGTCGCTTAAGCCCACGAATCGAATATCACTGGGGAACGTCACGCTGACGACAACGGTGTGTGAGAGGCGCGCCAGCAGCCGAGCGAGGGACACGGATAGCGCCGAGGCCTGATCACCCGCGTGGAGTGAAGCTTGAATTTGCGCTTGCTCGCGTGCCTGCAAGCGCCGGGGGGAGGCCAGCAGATGATTAACATAGTAACGATATCCCTTATCGGTTGGTACCCGGCCAGCGGAGGTGTGCGGTTGCTCAATGTACCCGGCGCGGTCGAGGGCCTGCAGAATATTGCGGATCGTGGCCGGGCTCATGCGCAGTGATACCTGGCCGGCTAATGTTTGGCTGGCGACCGGCAGACCGTGTTCGATATGCCATTCGACCAGCTCTTGTAAAATATGTGATTCGCGTTGGTTCATGCTCTGAATAGTAGATTAGCACTCTCAGGCTTCGAGTGCTAATGGCTAGGCTACCGCTCGCGCGGTGCGGTGTCAAGAGCAGCTTTATGTTTGCACGGGCGTCGTGGCCAGCAAGACATTCGCCGCATTGGCGGGATCAATGCTGATGTCGGTAATAATATGGTTCGGCAACCCCAGGGAGTGCGTCACGAATGTTTCGCCGCCATCTTCGGAACGATAGATAATGCCATCGATAGCAATTAGGAGTCGGGTGGCGTTACTGGGGCTGACCCGCACCACCATACTCCTCAGGGGAGCCGCGTTGCTAATGGGCAAATTGAGCTCCTGCCACGTAACCCCCCGATCGCGGGAGATGAGTGCGCCGCTGGTTGTGGCAACAAAAATCGAATCGGGGGCTTGGTCTACGTACGTGACGTCGACAATGCGCCCGCTGTCGGGCAGCTCCAGTCGCTCAATCCCCTCAGCTCGCAGACGCACGAGTTCGCTGCTCGTCGTTACCAGCAGCAGCTCATCGGCGGTATGCGGCGAGGGTACGACTGATTGAATAGAGGCAATGAGCTGATTGGTCAGCGGGTCACGCTCGGCTGCGGTGACTCGAAAGAGATTGCGCCAGGTTTTGCCAAATTGCTCCCCGAGCAGCACTTCCCCGGTGCTGGTGGTGGCATACACTCGTTCAAGTTGAAACGGATCACGCACGACGTCGGCCACATAAATAGGGGGGGGTGAGGGCGGTTTAATGATTTCAAACAGTTGTCGCTTCTGGCGATGCAGCGCCGGAATCGTGAGCACCTCTTCCCATGATTCGCCATTATCGAGGCTGCGCACAACGATTCCTTCGCCATCAGTGTTGGTGCCCGAAACTAACAGAATGCCGTTCGCCAGTCGCGTGAGGCTGGTTGCAGCAGCTAGCGGATGTTCAAGCTGTTGCCAGCGCTGGCCACTATCGTTGGAGAAAAAAATGCCCTGGCCGCCCGCGATTGCGTAGATCACGCTGGGGTTATCTGTACGATACAAGCGACGCACGGAGAGCGTGGCAATATTGCCGATCACCTCACCCGCCTGGTCGAGGAGGGTCACTGCCTGCTGATATTCGGCGCCTGCACTGGTGGAGCGATAGATTCCGCCCGGGGGTGGGACTTCAACTCCGCGCCGCACGCAGCCGGTCAGCTGCAAGGGGCCCATGACCAGCAGGGGTAAGGCCAGCACCATCAGTCGAGTAGGTATTTTCATGCAGCTGTCGTATACTTCTTTAGGAACTTACGCTTTGAGCATATCATGAAGCATGA
The DNA here is from genome assembly GCA_035290125.1 of Candidatus Anderseniibacteriota bacterium. Taxonomy (GTDB): domain Bacteria; phylum Patescibacteriota; class Andersenbacteria; order UBA10190; family UBA10190; genus DATDVI01. Next base: position 4,942 of record DATDVI010000071.1, on the reverse strand, counting down.
ACTGAACTCAAAAGACTTGCACTGGCTGGCGGTGCAATCCCCTACCCCCGAAGAGCTGGCTGAATTTGTCCGCAGCGCGCAGGTGGAGCCAGCCGACGCTGAGTTTTTAGCATCACCCCGCCACCGACCCGAGGTGACCGTGCGGCCGGATTACATTCTCATCATGGTCTCGATTCCTGTCTTTGATCGCGCGGTGCGGATTACCACCGGGGCGTCGTTATTTTTCGTGGTCCGCTCGCGCCAGGTGTTGAGCCTGCATTATGATCCCATCGTTGCGCTCGATCGAATCCGACAATCGTTTGTTGAGTCATCCGCTCGTCAGGAGGAGTATTTTGCCGACGGCCCCCTGACGCTGGCCCTGCACATTACTCACAGCCTCTACGACGGCGCCTGGCGTAAGCTGGAGCGCCTGGCAAAGCATATTGACATCGCTGAAGACGCGGTTTTTCAGGGCAACGAGCGCAAAATGGTTGAAGAAATTTCAGTGTTGACCCGCGATGTAATGGATTTCCGTAAAATTATCCGGCCGCAGCGTCATCTTTTGAGCCATCTGCCGCGGCACGAGCTGGTGACGCCGCCGATTGCCGCCTTATGGCGGCGCGTGGGAGCTGCGCCGGAGAAAATCTGGGAGACGCTGGAAGGCATGTTGGAGTCAGTGAAAGAGTTAGCTAAAACGAATTTTACGTTGCTGCAGTATAAGGAAAATCAGCTCCTGCGTATGCTGACCATTTACTCGATTGTGATTATTCCGATTTGGATTTTTGTGGCACCGTTTGATCCTTTTCATGGGGAGGGGAGAAGGCTCGACGCGGTTGCTTTTTGGAGCGTGCTCAGTTTATTAGTGGTGCTGCTTTTGTTTATTCTCTTGCATCTGCGGCGCCGGCGGGTGCTCTAGGGGCGTGCTTGCACTGTACAACTCGCTGACGCGAACCAAAGAATCTTTTGCGTCACAGCGGCCGGATCTCGTGCGGGTGTATCACTGCGGACCAACGGTCTACAAGCGGCCGCACCTCGGGAATATGCGCCGTTTTCTGTTTGCCGATTTTCTGCATCGCTCGCTTGAGTTTTTCGGCTACACTGTTCAGGAAATAACGAATATTACCGACGTCGGGCACTTGACAGCCGATGACCTCGATGCGGGTGAGGACAAACTTGAGCGAGAAGCTCGGCAGCAGCACCTTACTCCGCAGGTGATCGCCGAGCGGGTGACCGAGCAATTTTTTAGCGACTTGGCCGCGCTGGCCATAGCACGATCAAATGAGTACCCGCGTGCGACAGATCATATTCCTGAAATGCAGGAGTTGATCGCGCGTCTGATTGCGCGCGGGCATGCTTACCAAACGGCGAGCGGCGTGTATTTTGACGTGACGTCGTTCCCTGCCTATGGCCAGCTATCTGGCAATACGCTGCAAAGCCTCGCCACAGGCGCCCGCGTTGATGTCCGCGAAGACAAGCGGCACCCGGCAGATTTCGCTCTCTGGAAAATAGCTGACGCCACGCACCTGCAGCAATGGGATTCGCCGTGGGGGCGCGGGTACCCGGGCTGGCACATCGAGTGTTCGGCCATGGCCATGGCGTACCTTAGCTCCCCGATCGATATTCACACCGGCGGAGAGGACTTGAAGTTTCCCCATCACGAGAACGAGATCGCCCAGGCCGAGGGAGCAACCGGGGAGGCGTTCGCTCGCTTTTGGCTGCACAACGGCATGCTGCAGATGGCGGGCGCGAAATTGGCTAAGCGCGAGGGTAAGCAGCTGACGGTGGACACGCTGCGCGAACACGGCTATTCGCCGCTGGCATTTCGCCTACTCGCGTTTGGCAGCCACTATCGCTCGCCGATGGAGTTCTCTTGGGAAGCAATGGATCAAGCAGCCGCGAACCTGGAGACGCTGAAAAGTTTGGTGAGGCGGTTGCAGGAAGCCTATCCGACCATGCCACAAACCCCCTCTAACTCCCCTCCGCCAGCTGGCGGAGCAGGGGGAGTACTAAGCAACACGTCTTCGATCAAAGATGTTGATCCATCAGCAGCACAACTAAATGCCCCCCTTGATAAGGGGGGGCTAGGGGGGGTTCGGGAGCAAGGTGGTGTTGTTCAACGTTTCGCCGCAGCCTTGGCCGATGACCTTAACACGCCCGTGGCGCTGGCGACTGTTTTAGAATACGCACACGAGCTTAATACCAAGCTGTCGGCTGGTCTCAGCTCCCGTGAGGCAGGAGAAGCCTGGGCAACCCTGCAGCGAATTGATAGCGTTCTGGGAGTACTCGAGCACTTGGCGGCTGAGCACGCTGCCGCCCCCGAAGAGGTGCAGGGGCTGGCGCAGGAGCGCGAGGCGGCGCGAGCGCGGGGCGACTTTGCTGAAGCCGATGCCATACGCGCGCGCATTGAGGAGGCTGGCTGGCGCGTGGAGGATACGCCCTCAGGACCGCGGCTGGTGCCTGCATAAATCCACAGCTTTTCCACGTGCGGTCGGTGGCAGCAGCAGGTATACTCAACTCTGTTGTATGCCTAGGGGTATCGGAAGCGTGAGAACGCGAGTCCCGCCTCATAGCTATGAGGCGGAAGAATCGGTGTTGGGCAGCTTACTTATCGACAGTGAGGCGATCGGTAAGGTGGCCGATGTTTTAACGCCCGATGATTTTTACAAAGATGCGCATCGGCGAATTTATACGTGCTGTCTGGAATTATTCGAGAAAGGCCAGCCGATCGACGTTATTTCTTTAAGTGCGCGCCTGAAAGAAAAAAAGCAGCTGACGGCTGTGGGCTCAGAGGTGGCAGTTACCCACCTGGCTACTGTCGTGCCCACCGCGGGCAGCGTGGTCCACTATGCCCATATTGTCCAAAAGTACGCCACGCTGCGGCGCATTATCTCCGCCGCAGCCTCGATTAGTGAACTGGGCTTTGGCGAAGAAGCCGATATCGCGCAGACGATCGACGAAGCGGAGCGCCTCCTGTTTGCGGTGTCGCGCGAACACCGCAGTCACAGCTTCACCAGAATTTCTGAGGCGCTGGAGGAAGCGTTTGAGCGGGTCGATCGCTTGCACAAGGGCGACCAGGGTCTGCGAGGCGTGACGACAGGGTTTAATGATCTCGATCACAAGCTGGCTGGCTGGCAAAAATCTGACTTAATTATTCTGGCAGCCAGACCTTCAATGGGTAAAACAACCTTGGCTCTCGACTTTGCCCGGCACGCCGCGCTGAGCGGGGTGCCAGTGGGGATTTTCAGTTTGGAGATGTCGAAGGAACAGTTGGTAGACCGCCTGCTCGCCGCTCACGCCCACGTGGACTTATGGCGCATGCGTACGGGTAAGCTGAAGACGGAGGGCGAGTTTGATGATTTTGCGCGATTAGGGCACGCCATGGGCGAATTGTCGGAGGCGCCTATCTACATTGATGATGCGGCGTCAAATAATGTGATGGGTGTGCGGGCCATGGCCCGGCGGCTGCAAGCCGAGCACGGCCTGGGGCTGCTCATTATTGATTACTTACAGCTCATGGAATCGAATCGCTACAAAGATAACCGCGTCCAAGAAGTCTCGGATATTTCTCGCGGGCTGAAGAAGCTGGCGATCGAGCTCAATGTGCCTATTTTGGCGCTCTCCCAGTTGTCGCGCGCCATTGAGCTGCGAGCCGATCAGCGCCCTAAGCTTTCGGATCTACGCGAAAGCGGCAGTATTGAGCAGGACGCCGATGTGGTTATGTTTATTCACCGCGAGAAAGCCGACGATGAAGAGATGAGGAATGAGGTTTACGATATTGGCCTGCTCATTGAGAAGCATCGTAACGGGCCAACGGGGGAAGTGCCGCTGCGTTTTCACGCGCGGTACGTAACGTGCATGCCGCCAGAAGATAGCTACGCGGTCCCTGAGGTGGCGGCAGTGGCTTAAGGCTATGGCATCGGTTTTACCGCGGGCGGTGCGGGAACTCAGCCAGGAGCTCACTGCCTGGCCGGGCATTGGCCCCAAGACGGCCCGGCGCCTGGCAATTTACCTGCTCCGTCAGCCGCGCCGCGTGGTGGGCACGGTAGCCGATACGCTCAAGAATCTGCACGCCAATGTCAGAATTTGTCAGACCTGCTTCAATTTGTCCGAGACCGACCAGTGCGTGATCTGTCGCGATAGCCGCCGCCGGCAGGAGGTTGTGTGTGTGGTCGAAAATCCACTTGATGTTGAGGCAATTGAGCAAGCGGGCTCCTATGACGGCGTATACCATGTGCTGGGCGGCGTGCTCTCGCCGCTCGAGGGCATTGATGCGGAACACCTAACCCTGAATGAATTATTCCACCGCGTGCAACAGCGAGCGGTCGCCGAGTTAATCATTGCTCTCAATATGACGCTGGAGAGCGAGGCAACGGCCAGGTACATTATCCAGCAGCTGGCGGGCAGCGGCGTTCGCGTCTCCCGCCTGGGGCGGGGGCTGCCAACGGGCGGCGATATTGAGTTCGCCGACGCGGCGACACTGGCCGCGGCATTCAGCGGACGAACGCAGCTGTAATTTTAGCGAGTTTTAATACGCGTAATTGTTACTTCGGTGAATGACTGGCGGTGGCCGAAGTAGCGCTTGTAGCGTTTCTTGGGCTTCACCTTGGCTCCCGTTACTTTCGGCGCTTTGGCGTGCCGAACAACTTTGGCCGCAACTTCGGCACCGGCGACGAGCGGTTGGCCAATCTGCGTGGTTTTGTCGGTCGCAGTGAGCAACACCTGATCGAACGTAACCGACTCCCCTACTGCTGCAGGTAATTTCTCAACTTTCAGCGTGTCATTTTCTGCCACCAGATACTGCTTGCCGCCGGTGATAATAACTGCCGTTTTCATATGCTTGTTATTAGTAACTGATCCAGGCGCTTTCGTCAATGCCGAGTCGCGCGGCTTCGCCTGCGGCGAGCTCGAGGACCGCATCGGCGGGCTCAGGTGCGCTGTAGCGGGGCAGGTCGGTGGCAGCAGG
>DATDVI010000070.1:0-5468 GCA_035290125.1 Candidatus Anderseniibacteriota bacterium | reverse complement strand
CCATCGTCACTCAGAATAAGCTTGAGGTGCCAGTGGGGTGGATATGCCTGTATGGCTAGCGCCGCGAGCGTGTGGGGTACCACTGCCGCATTATTGAACATGGGAATAATTACCGTGCAGGATGGCATGTTAGGCGGCTTTTAAAAGTGCGGAGAAATTGGCCCGCGAGATGAGGCGTATCAGCACGCTTACCGCCACATACAGTACGCCGCCTACGCTCAAGGTGACAAAAAGCGCCCAGGTAGCTGGGAGATAGTAGTAGAGCGCTAGTAGTGCTGCAGCGGCCAGAGTGAGGCGTCCGAGGAAGCGCGCGCCCAATGGGAGCGCAGTGAGACGGCACGTGACAACAAAAACCATCGTGGCGGCCAGCGCTTCGGTGCAGAGGGTGGCTACGGCGGCGGCGGTTGCGCCAAAGGACGGAATAAGAAGCAGGTTCAGAGCGATGTTGATCGTCGTCGTTATGAGCGCAACCCGCAACAACGTTTTTTGCTGGTGGCTAGCCACGAGTACAAAACCGCAGACATTGCCGATGAAAAGCGGCAGCAAAGAGATGGCTAAGAGCCGCAAGAGGGGAGTAGCGGCGGTCGAGGCCTGCCCCGAAACAAGCGCTAAAATTGGCTCGGCGAGATAGAACAGGCTCATGCTTACAAAGACGGCTAGCCATAGCATCAGCTTCAACCCTTGGGTGAGGTACTCACGCACGGTGGCGTACGCTCTGCTCTGCCAGGCAGCAGTCAGACGGGGCAGCAGGAGCCCACTAAACATGGCGGGCAAGAATAAAAGGGAATCGAGCAAACGATACGCCACCCCATAGAGGCCGGCTTCCGGAGCTGAGCGCAAGATGTACAACAGAATCAAATCGATCCGAAAATGGATTGCGTTTAGCACCAGAAGGGCGCTGAGGGGGGAGGCGGCGACAAGCATTTCTCGCCAGGCTGGCCAGGCGAGCGTGAACGCTGGTTTGACGCCACGTGGCAGTACATAATAGTGCAGCACAAATGCCGCAAACGCACTTATAGAAAAAAGGCCGGCTGCCGTCTCGAGGTTTGTTGCCTGGCTGAAGCTGAGGGCAAGTAACCCGAGGAGCTGGACTAAGCGGCCGAAAATGTCGCCTGCTGTCGCGCGCCAGATTAAGCCGTACTTCTGAAAAACCCCCATGAGCAACTGACTTTGCGACTGGGCAATGTATCCAAAAACTACCAGCCAGTACCCCTTGCGGAGCGGCTGGAGTGCTGGTATGACAAAAAAAGGGATGCTGGCTAGGCCAAAGAATGCCAGAAGAAGTACTAAGCGTAGCGAGACCGTGCGGCTTAGGATTGCACGCTCCATCGCTGGTTGTTCAGCGATCGAGCGGGTTAGCGTTAAGTAGAGGCCAGCATCAGCCAGAATCTGGATGATCGCACCGCAAGCTAAGATGGTGGCATACATGCCAAAGGCAGTTGCCCCGAGCAGGCGGTAGAGTATGCCAAGGATGACGATCCCCAGCGCGACGTTGATAGCGCGCCCCCCCGTCGCGATCACTGTATTGGCAATGATTGATTGTGCCAAGTGGCTAGATGAAGATGGGTCGAACAACAACCCGACGGTTTGGTTCTTCGCCCAGGCTTTCGGTGTTGACATCCTGCCGGGCGGCGAGGGTGGTGTGAATGGTGCGCCGGGCGGCAGCACTCATGGGGGGCAGGACAATAGCCCGGCCGGTGCGGCCGGCTTTGCGCGCTGCCTCTTGCGCCAGGTGCAGGAGCGTCCGCTCTTTGCTGGCGAGGTACCCGTTCACATCAACGGTAATGCGCACGGGCTCTCTGACCTGCCGCTTAATGAGCGCACGCACAATATGCTGCAGTGCCTGGAGGTGGGCGCCGTGAGTGCCAATCAGGAGGCGGCCAGCCGGGCCCGCAATGAGGCTGACGTGCAAATAGTGCTGCGCTGCCACCGTCCGATACGAGCAGGTCACCTTGGTATCGGTAAAGCCCATGACGACGATCAGGCGTCGAATATGTTCTTCAATCAAAGCTATATCGGTGGGGGCAATCGAGCTCATACGGCGATATTGGGCGTGATGTTAAGATATTTCTTGAAGAAAGCTTGCTGTACTATACCAAAAATTGTTGACGCTACCCAATACAAGGCAAGGGCAGCGGGGAGTTGCAGAGAAATGAAAACGGTCATGACTGGAAAGATATACGCCATGTTTTTTTGCATGCTGGCCATCATTTGGGCACTGGCTTCATTGCCGCCGTCTGGGGCGGAGGCGGGGGTCACCCGACGCATGAGTACAAACTGGCTCACGCCTGCAAGCGCCGCAAGGATAAAACTGGGGGTCGAGAGGTTGATGCCAAAAAAACTCAACGCCAGGCTCTGGGGCTGATCCACAAACGAGTATAAATGCGTAAACATCTCGGGACTTAAGCCAACTAAGAATACGCGGTAGAGCGCAATGAGAATGGGCAGCTGCAGGAGGAGCGGCAGGCAGCCGCTGGCCGGGTTGATGCCAGCGCGCCGATAGAGTGCCATAGTTTCTTCAGCTTTTTTCGCCGCGTTATCCTTATAGCGTTCGTTAATTTTAGCAAGCTGTGTTTTCAGTGCAGCCATTTTCGATTGGTTCGCCTGCATGTGTCTCGCCTGGCGCAACGCGGGAGGTAAGAGCAGGCAGCGAACCAGCACGGTGACGGCAATAATCCCGAGGCCCACACTATGGTTTGGCAACACATTGGTGAGGCCAATGAGCAAATTAAAGAGGGGCCGAAACAGGAGTTCGTGATATACCGCGGTGAATGGGTTCATACGATGTGGTCTATGCCGCCTTTCACAAACGGGTGACAGCGTACAACTCGCTTGATTGCTAGCAGCGCCCCCCGCCAGCCGTGACGCATAACAGCTTCTTTGGCGTACGCGGAACACGTGGGGTAGTAGCGACAGGTACCCATGGGGAATACCGCGCGCAGGGGCCCGTGATCGGGAGAAAGCGTTCTTTGATAGAGGGTGATAAGGTGGCCAAAGCCAGCGCGAATCGACATACTCAGCGAGAGATTAATGAGACAAAACTTGATTTGATTTTACCATAGAGCTCGGCAGCGCCGGTGACCTCGCGCAGCCCCTCTTGTCCTACCCAGACCATGTCGTAGGGGGTTTTTAGCTGGGCGATTACCCGCTGTGCGGCCGCGCGAAGATACCGCTGATAGCGATGGCGGTGCACTGCGCTCGAGTGGATTCGTTTACTTACTACGCAGGCGGCGCGAGAGGGTAGCCCGGCAGGTCGAGCTACTGCATACATGCGTACGTACGGCGTACTCACGACGCGGCCCTGGCGTAGTGTGCGCGTAATATCCGCTTGCTTAGCCAAGCGATGCTTACGCGTGAGCATAGGTCCCGCTTATGCTGTAGGAGTCAGTCGACGGCGGCCCTTGCGACGACGGCGGCCTACTACCTGCAGCCGACGTTTTCTTTTCTTCGTAGCCAAAAATCCTAAGCGGCGGCTGCGCTTACGGCGTTTGGGCTGGTAGGTTCTCTTCGGCATGTAGTGATTGTGCTCTATTTTTTCCTCTTGGTCAACTGTACACATGTTATCCACATATTTTCCACTTCAGTGGATGGCCGGCTCTTTACGAGACTGTGGAAAAGTATGGTATGCTGCAAGGTTGATGCGTATGAATACAGACCAGTTATGGCAAGCAGCACTAGGACAATTAGAGCTCCGGGTCAGTCAAGGTAATTTTTTAACCTGGTTTAAATCGACCGGAATTCGAGAGCGGCTGGGGGATAAAGTTATTGTAGAGACTCCGAACGCTTTTACGTACGAGTGGCTCTCGAAAAAGTATCGCCAGTCGGTCCTGGAAGTGCTTCAAAATCTGGATCCAAGCGTGGCGCAGGTGGAATTTACGATCCGGGCGGGCAACTACTCCCAACGGCCACTGAAGAAGCCTTTTCGTATTTTGGCGCACAAAAAGACGCGCGCCGTCCTGGAGGCGCTGGCAGTACCCGAAGCACCGGCGCTGCCGGAGGTGATGCCAGCGCTGCCCAAATCCAGCCGAACGCTCAACCCCAGCTATACGTTCAATACGTTCGTGGTTGGTCCCAGTAATGAGCTCGCCTATGCTGCTGGCCAGGCGGTGGCCAACAAGCCCGGTACGGTTTATAACCCACTCTTTATTTATGGCGGGGTTGGTTTGGGCAAAACCCACTTACTACAAGCAATTGGTAACTCAATTGTGACACAGCGCCCCTCGGCCCGGGTGTTATATGTTTCGTCTGAGAAATTTATTAATGAATTCATCCAATCGATCCGTGAGCGCACAACGCAACGATTTAAACATACGTATCGGGATCTCGATGTGCTGATTATCGACGATGTGCAATTTATGGCCGGGAAAGGGAAGACACAAGAAGAGCTATTTCATACGTTTAACTCTCTACAGAGTCAAAATCGGCAAGTGATTTTAAGCTCAGACCGCTCCCCACGGGCGATCCCCACCCTAGAAGAGCGCCTGCGCTCCCGCCTCGGCGGCGGCATGATTGCTGATATCAAACAACCTGACTACGAGACTCGCCTGGCGATTGTTAAAGAGAAAGTGGGGAATAAAGCGGCTTTATTTGACGATGATGCGCTGGCTTTTATTGCGAAAAATATCCAGAAGAATGTACGCGAACTTGAAGGGGCACTCCATCGGGTGGTTGGTCACAGTGAAGTGAGCAATCAGCGGGCTACGCTCTCGTATGTTAAAAAGGTGCTGGAAGGGGTATTAGAACAGCCGCAGCAAAGGGTCGTTGACTCAAAAAGTATTCTTAAAGTAGTGAGTGTCTACTACTCGCTGTCACTAGAGGAGTTGTGCGGGAAGTCACGCAAGAAAGAAATTGTCCGCCCACGCCAGATTGCGATGTTTCTACTGCGAAAAGAAAACAACGTTTCTTTCCCCAGTATCGGGGAATACTTTGGTGGCCGGGATCACACGACTGCCATGCATGCCTGCGAGAAAATAGAAAAACTTCTTGAGCACGATGATGAGATTCTCCAGGAAATTAATTTTATTAAGGAGAGGCTCTATGCATAAAGTGTGGGTAGCGGTGGGGAAAGAAGAAAAAGTATCCCCACGTTTTCCCGAGCGGAGGGAGCGTTGGCGAGAACCTTGGCACACGTTCTTCCCACCCACTATGCCTTTCCTAAGCCGAGAACTTCACCTTTCCCCACAACGGTGCCTACCTACTACTACAACTATAGTAAGTATATACAACAACGGGCACCGAGGAAGGTGTGGATTATGAAGTTTATTTGTACCCAAGAAAATCTGCTGACTGGGTTAAGTAGCGTCTCGAGTCTGCCCGGCCGTAATCTGCAGTTGCCGGTTCTGCAGCACGTGCTGATTGAAGTGCGGGAGGGAGTATTGCAACTGACCTGTACCGACTTAGAGGTAGGGGCGCGGGTTATTGTTTCAGGAAAAGCCGGAAAAGATGGAGCTGGCACGGTACTGGCTCGG
>DATDVI010000069.1:0-42733 GCA_035290125.1 Candidatus Anderseniibacteriota bacterium | reverse complement strand
ACGTGGTAGCGCTCGGTGAGCTGCTCACGCGCCTGGGGGCGCGCGTCACCGGGGCAGGAACGCATACGATTACGGTTGAGGGGACGCTGGAGCGCGGGGGAGCGACGGTGACAAATATCCCCGATATGCTGGAAGCTGGGTTGTTCATTTTACTGGGTGCCGTGTGCGCCGAGGACTTGGTGATCGAGAATGTGCCGCTCACTCACTTGCCGCTCTTCTTTAAGAAGCTCGAGGATATTGGAGTTGATTTCTCGATTGATCAGGCGAAAAATCAGGTGCGTGTGCGGCAGTCGCCCCTGCAGTCTTTTTCGATGCAATCACTGCCGCACCCCGGTATCCCCACCGATTTACAGGCGCCTTTTGCTGTAGTGGCAACGGTGGCGCCCGGTTCATCGCTCATTCATGACCCATTGTATGAGGATCGGTTTCGGCATATTAATGAATTACAAAAAATGGGGGGGCGCGCAGTTGTCTGTGATCCGCACCGGGTTATTATCCAGGGCCCCGTTCGGCTGCACGGCACAGAAATTGACAGTCTCGATATTCGCTCCGGCGCCACACTGATTATGGCTGGTTTGGTGGCCGAGGGGCAGACAATCATTCATGGGGCCGAGGTGGTCGAGCGCGGCTACGAGCGACTGGCCGAACGTTTACAGGCGATCGGCGCCGCGATACGATGTCGAGATGCCGTTCACGCGTAAAATCGCGATCGATTTAGGGACGACCAGTACCCTTATTTACGCGCCGCGGGCGGGCATAATCTTAAATGAGCCGTCGGTTGTGGCGGTTTCAGTTGAGGAGAACGCAGTGCTGGCTATTGGCACTGAAGCGAAAGAAATGATTGGCCGCACGCCAGAAAGTATTGTGGCGCATCGGCCGCTGCGCGATGGGGTGATCGCCGATTACCGGGTGACTGAGGCCATGCTGCGCTATCTGATTCAAAAAACTGGTGCTTCGGTGCGCTGGCTGCGCCCGGAAGTACTGGTTTCGGTGCCGGCGGGTATTACCAGCACCGAGCGGCGCGCGGTGGTGGATGCCACGATGTCGGCCGGGGCGCGAGCGGCGTACTTAATTAAAGAGCCGGTGGCCGCGGCCATTGGCGCTGGCATTCCGATTGGCGAAAGCTCGGGGCACATGATCGTTGATATTGGCGGCGGCACGTGTGAGGTGGCTATTATCTCGCTGGGCGGCATTGTGGCGGCTCATTCCGCTCGCGTCGGCGGCAACCGTTTCGATGAAGCAATTGTGGACCATATCCGCAAGCGGTACGGCGTGGTGATTGGCGAACAAACGGCTGAATATATCAAAATTACTATCGGTTCAGCTCTGCCGGATGAAGAGCCGCAGCATATGACCATTCGCGGGCGGGATTTAGCCAGCGGTTTGCCGAAAGAGACCGTTATTTCTTCTATCGAAGTCACCGAAGCGCTGAGAGATCCGCTCGACGATGTACTACAGGCTATTAAGCAGGTGCTGCAAGAAACTCCGCCCGAGTTGGCGGCCGATGTGATTGATCAGGGCATTGTGGTCAGCGGCGGCGGGGCGCTGCTGCGCAACATCGACCAGCTGATCTCGCGGGCTACGAATGTACCGTGCTACGTGGCGGATGACCCGCTGGTGTGCGTGGTTAAAGGAGCGGGAGCGGCGCTCGAAAACATCGACGCCTACAAGCGCAGTGTGCTACTCACAAAATAACGCCTTTTTTGTCACTCACCAGGTAGCTAGTGTATACGTCGACGCGTTGACGCGTCGATGTGAAATTAATTGTTGAAGTCGCCGAGGAGGAGGCGAAAGAGGATCATGCGTGAGTCGCCGCGGATGAGGCCGCGCAGCTCATTGGGAAAATTGGGGTGATCAAGCAGCGATCGATGGCGTGGCGTTCGCTTCTTTCGCCAGGCTGCGTCTTGTTCTTCTTGACGTTGATGCTCACGGATCAGGTGATACTCGTGTGCGGCATCGGTGAGCCAGCGATCGACGCCACGAATGGTGGAGACGCCGACTTTGAGCTTTCGCTGAATTTGTTCGTACGTTCGCCCATGCGTGAGTAGCTCGGCGACTGCCAGGCGGCGCGCGAGCATCACAAGCTCACTTTCGGTGAGTAAGCGTTCTAAAAAGAAGCGAATGTTATCTGCTGTCTTGAGTGTTGCGAACACCTCGGCTAGCTGCGTAAGCATCCGCCGCCGCTCGGCCGGTTCCAACTCGCGATAATCAAACGTCGCCACGAAAAAATTATAGCATTTTTCATACATCGACGCGTTGACGCGTCGATGTGTCGGAATCGGACCTGCTTGGGTAAAAAGAAGCCGGACTTGGACAGGCCGGCGTGAGCGCGTGCTACTTTTCTTGATCTGAAAGGTCGTAGGAATCAGCTTCTCTAGCTGTACTTGATCCTAGGCTGTCATATACACCTGCTGCGGCGAACATTACCCCCATGCATTCAAACTGCGCCATAAAGCATTGGTGAAAGTAATCGCCTGGCAAAAGCGGAAAAAAGCCAGACATCAAAAGCGCGAGATACAGAATGAGCGAGAGTCCCACACCGATAATGCCAGCGATAATACCGATCCATTTCACAACCGATCTGATAGCCGATAAGAACATGGCGCACCTTTGGTAAAATTGTTAAGTGTTCAAACTGTACTCTGGATTATCTTAACTTTCCCTTGTCTATATCTACAATGGGCTTTTATTATACATCGACGCGTTGACGCGTCGATGTGTGGGGAGGTGGGGGAAGCTCCATGAAGGAGGCTATTCAAAAGTTTTTTCTTGCTTGGGATGCCCCACTCAAGTACTGTTAACCGATGTCTTTGGGGGATCTTAAGGTGGCGCTGGTTCATGATGAGCTGACGCGGCGGGGCGGGGCTGAAATTGTGCTCGAGGAATTGGTGCGGATTTTTCCGCAGGCGGATCTGTACGCTCTCTATGCCGGAGAGCCCAAAATGATTGTCGATGGGCGGACGTACCACGTGCGGACGTCTTTTTTGCAGCGTTTCCCCCTGTGGTGGCGCCGGCACCCATCCCGCTTGCTGCCGCTGCTGCCCCAGGCAGCGGAGCAATTCGATTTATCGACCTATGATCTCGTACTCAGTTCGGCCAGTGCTTTTGCGAAAGCTGTTGTCACCCGCGTTTCGGTGCCGCACCTGTGCTACTGCCACACCCCGACGCGCTATTTGTGGAGCGACGCGCACGCGGCTCTTGAGCGGCAGCCGGCTTGGGCACGGTGGCCGGCTCGTGTGGGTATGCACTACCTGCGCTTGGCTGATTTTGCCGCAGCGCAGCGGGTGGGAGTGTACCTGGCTAACTCAGCATTTACTCAGGCACGCATACAATCCTACTACCGGCGGGAAAGTACGGTTCTGTACCCGCCAATAAACACCGCGTTTTTTACTCCCCTTCCCCCTGCTACGCGCGATTACTTCCTCGTAGTTGGGCGGTTGACGCCGAGTAAGAACTTTGACCAGGCGATCACGGTGTGCGAGAAACTCAAGGTACCGCTGGTCGTTGTTGGCGTGGGGAGCGAGCAGCGCCGCTTGCGAGCTCTCGCCGGGCGGTATACCCGCTTCGTTGGGGGAGTCAATGATTACGAGCTGCGGGAGTACCTGCGCGGAGCACGCGCGCTGCTGCAACCAGGCGTTGAAGATTTTGGCATGGCGGCGGCTGAGGCACTGGCCTGCGGGACGCCGGTTATTGCGCTGGGTCGGGGCGGGGCCAAGGAAATTATTGAAGCGGGCGTGAGCGGCCTCACCTACGAGATCCCACAGGTTGAGGCGCTGGCGGAGGCGATGCGGCAGTTCTTGAGCGGGGAGACGTACTTCTCGCCAGAGGCACTCCAAGGCTCTATGCTCCGCTTTTCCCCCGCGCGTTTTCGGGCTGGCATTGTGGCGGCTTGTCGAGGCATACTAGAGACGTGAAGCATTCACTGACGTGCCAGAATATTGAACTGTCGGCTGCTGATTATGAGCTGCTGGAGGAAAAGTTGCAGCGCCTACAGAAGCATGTTCAGATCCCGTTTCATACGCGGGTGGTCTTGCGCGCTGATGCGCACCACCGCAGCGGGCAGATTATTACCTGTACGCTGACCATTTCGCAGGGAGGGGCTATTTTTCATGCGGAGCGAGGTGGAGATACGGTGCAGACTGCGGTGGATAAGACGGTGGCTGCCTTAAAAGCGGAGCTTGGAAAAGAGCGTGACAAGCAACGCCGGAAGCATTAGGGTGAGGAAATGTCATTTTTTTCCTTGCTGTCTAAAACGAGGCGATTTACTAAAGCCGCCGATCGGTACTGGCCAGCGGTGCGAGAGGCCCACGACCTCGACGCCGCTATGCGCGCGCGGGGCGACGCTGCGCTGCGCGAGGTAGTTGGGCAGCACAAGGGCAAGAGCCTGCCCGAGCTCGAGAAAGCCACCGTAGAGATTTTTGCGGCTATTAGGGAAGCCAGCCGGCGGGTGTTGCAGATGCGCCATTTTGACGTGCAGCTGTTGGGTGGCCTGGCGCTGCTCGATGGCGTTATTGCCGAGATGAAAACGGGCGAAGGGAAAACATTGGTGGCCACACTGCCCCTGATTTTTCGCGCGCTCACCGGCACGGGCGCCCACCTGGTTACCGTGAATGATTATTTGGCAGCCCGCGATGCGGCCTGGATGAGTCCGCTGTATGAATTCTTTGGCCTGACAGTGGGCGTGAGCGTGCCGGGAAAAACTGCGGCGGAGAAGCGAGCGGCCTATGCCGCGGATATAACATATGCAACAAATAACGAAGTAGGGTTCGACTATTTGCGCGATAACATGGCGCAGCGGCCAGAAGACATGGCCCAGCGATCGCTGGGCTATGCCATTGTTGATGAAGTCGATAGTATCCTGATTGATGAAGCCAGAACGCCGCTGATTATTTCGGCGCCCGATGCGGAATCAACGCAGCTGTATAGCCGCTTTGCGCGCTTAGTGCCGCAGCTTGCGGAGAATACTCACTACAATATTGATGAGAAGCGCCGCGCCGTGACGCTGACCGATGAGGGAGTAGGTAAAGTCGAAGAACTACTCGGCCTCAGTAATATGTATGAAGAGGGCGGTATTCGCTTTGTGCATCACCTCGAGCAGGCGCTGCGGGCGCACAACCTCTACCGCCGGGATAAAGATTATGTGGTGAAAGATGGTGCGGTGGTGATTGTCGATGAATTTACGGGCCGGCTGATGGAGGGACGACGCTACGCCGAGGGATTGCACCAGGCGATCGAAGCAAAAGAGGGCGTGCGGGTACAGCAAGAGAGCCGAACCTTGGCAACGATTACGTTTCAGAATTTCTTCCGCCTCTACGATACCTTGGCCGGCATGACGGGTACGGCGGTGACAAGTGCAGAGGAATTTGAAAAGGTGTACAACATGGAGGTTGTGGTCGTGCCGACGCACCGCCCCATGATCCGCCAGGATAAGCCCGATCGGATTTACGGGACGGAAGCGGCTAAGTTTGCGGCCGCTGTGAATGAAATACGCGCCCGCCACCAGCAGGGGCAGCCGGTCCTGGTCGGCACGATTGCCATTGAAAAATCTGAGCGTTTGGCGGCGCTGCTCAAGCGCGACGGTATTCCCCACGAAGTTCTTAATGCGAAGAACCATGCCCGCGAGGCGGAGATTATTGCTAAAGCCGGACACAAGGGTGGCGTGACTATTTCAACGAACATGGCTGGGCGCGGTACGGACATTAAGCTTGGCGCTGGTGTGGCGGAGACCGGCGGACTATTTGTGCTCGGCACCGAGCGGCATGAGGCTCGTCGAATCGACAATCAGCTGCGCGGCCGGAGCGGGCGACAAGGGGACCCGGGAGCCACGCAATTTTTTGTCAGCCTGGAAGACGACGTCATGCGCATTTTCGGGGGTGAAAAGATTCGCAACGTTATGCAGCGCTTAAAAGTACCGGCCGATGAACCCATTGAAAATCGATTGGTGAACCGCGCGCTGGAGGGAGCGCAAGAACGCGTTGAGGGATACTACTTTGATATGCGCAAGCAAGTACTGGCCTACGACGACGTGCTTAATCGGCAGCGCACAGCGATCTACACACTGCGCCGCGCGATCCTGCTCGAGAGGGCCTGGCGCGATCAGAGCGGCAGTACTGCGCTGGCTGAAAAAATCGAACAGCTGCTCAAAAATTTTGGCGAAGAGCTGGTGGCGCTGCATACCGCCAGTGACCGAGCGGTTGAATGGGACGGCAAAGAAATTGTCCAAAGTATTCATGCCTTAGCGGGAGTCCATGATGCGACGCTGCAAGCAGCGATTGAGGAGTCGCAGGTCGCTGCGGAACGCGAGGGCCCCGACGTGGGCCGGCAACGCCTCAAGACAGTTGTGCAGACGGTGTTGCACGAGCAGTTGGCTGCCCGAGCCACTCAATTCAACGAGGGGCAATTTGCGGCGCTCATGCAGGCGGCGGCGTTGCGCTCAATTGACCTGCACTGGATGGATCACCTGGACACCATGGACTACCTACGGACGGGCATTGGGTTGCGTGGGTATGGTCAGCGCGATCCGTTGGTGGAGTATCAGAAAGAAAGCTATCGGCTGTTTCAGAACCTGATGCAGACGATTGTTACTTCTCTCCTGGAAACCATTTTTCATGCCCAGTCGACGGTCGCTGTCTCTCCACGCGTGGCACCAGCGCCGGCGGCAACTGTGAGGACGACGAGTAAAACGACGAGCAAACAGGTGAGCAGAAATGACCCATGCCCGTGTGGCAGCGGGAGGAAATATAAGAAGTGCCATGGTGCCTAAATATTGCTACTGTAGGCGATATGCAGCGTGAACGCCGCCGGCAACTTTGGACCTTACTGCTCGTCATCGCGCTCGCCGCACTGGCCGCGTGGATTGACTCCCCGTGGCATCCGCACCTGCGCCTGGGAGCATTTGAACGGGACCTGACTATTAAATTGGGACTCGATTTACAAGGCGGATCGCATCTGATTTATCGGGCTAATCTGAGCGGCATCCCGCAGAAAGAGGTTGATGGGGCCATGGCTGGTGTTCGCGACGTCATTGAACGGCGTGTTAATGCCTTTGGAGTGTCGGAGCCCATTGTGCAGACGAGCAGCGTGGTTGGTGAGGAGCGAATTATCGTCGAGTTGGCGGGAGTGCACGATCCCAATGAGGCCATTCGCCTGATTGGCGAGACGCCGCAACTCGATTTCCGCCGCGAGGTGGAAGTGGCCGCAGGTGAGTTCAATCAGGATGATGCAACCAGCCTGACCGGACCCGTTTTTGAGCGCACGGAGCTCACCGGAAAGCACCTGAAGCGAGCGACCGTTTCTTTTGACCCGGTGATCGGGCAGCCGCAGGTTAATCTGGAGTTCGACGGCGAGGGGGCGGAACTCTTTTCCGCACTGACAGCCGAAAATCTGGGGCGGCGTATCGCGATTTACCTGGATGGCGTGCCTATCAGCGCACCGATTGTGCAAGCTCAGATTACGAACGGTCAGGCGGTCATTTCTGGTGGCTTTGCGCTGGAGGAGGCGAAGCAATTGGCTATTCGCCTGAATGCTGGCGCCTTGCCGATCCCTATTGAGCTCATTGGCCAGCAGACGATAGGCCCGGCGCTGGGGCGACAGTCGGTTGTAGACAGTACGCGCGCCGGCCTGGCGGGGCTGGCGGCGGTGGCAGTGTGGCTGATCGCGTTCTATCGCTTGCCGGGCATCGTGGCCACGATAGCCCTGCTGATCTATGCCCTCTTTTTCCTGGCCCTGCTTAAATTGCTCCCCGTCACGTTAACCCTGGCTGGCGTGGCTGGTTCTATTTTGAGTATTGGCATGGCGGTCGACGCTAACGTGCTGATTTTTGAGCGCCTGAAAGAAAATATTCGGGCGGGTAAGGAGCTGCGCTACGCGTTGACTGATGGCTTTTCGGAGGCGTGGGGGTCGATTAACGCATCGAACATTTCCAGCTTGCTAACCGCCCTTATTTTATATGGCTTTGGCACTTCAATTATTCGCGGCTTTGCCCTGACCTTAGCACTCGGTATCATTCTCTCGATGCTGGTGACGGTGGCAGTGACAAAGTTACTGCTTTTCTTGGTGCTGAGCACGCGCTGGGCGCCCCGCCTGATATGATTCAAGAGACTCGTCTGTGGCTGATAGTGGGCGTGGTAACGATTGCGGTGAGCTTCGTTATTATCGCCACGCTGGGCTTCAACCTGGGGATTGATTTTACCGGCGGATCACTCCTGGTTATCGAGGGCCGGGCACCGGATGCCGAGGCAGTGCGAACTCTTTTGCAGGAGGAGCTCGAGCTGCCCGTTACCGTGAGCCTGGCCGATGGGCAGTACTTCATTCGGACGGTACCTCTGACTGAGGAGGAGCACGCTGCAGTGGTGGCGGCGCTCGAGGCAGCTGGCATGTTTATGCAGGAGCTGCGGTATGAATCGATCGGCCCGACGATTGGCACGGAACTGCGGCGCAAGGCGACTCTTAGCCTGGGGCTGGTATCGCTGGTGATCATTGTCTACCTCATCTTTATTTTCCGCGAAACAAAGGGCATAATTGCGGGTTGGAAATTCGGCCTGGCGGCACTCTACGCACTGCTCCATGACCTGGCGGTCGTCACGGCGCTCTTTGTGATTTTGGGAGAGGTGCTGAATGTGGTAATGGATACGCTGTTCGTCACAGCCATGCTCTCACTGCTTGGCTTTTCGGTGAACGACACGATTGTTATTTTCGACCGCTTCAAGCGTGATTGGCGTACTCGATCGAGCGGGAACTTTCTGGATATTCTTGATCGCGCGGTGCGGGCCTGTGTGACACGTTCTCTGAACATATCGTTTGCGATCCTGCTGGTGCTAGGGGCACTGTTCTTCTTTGGCGGGGAGTCGATTCGCTGGTTCGTGGTTGCGCTGATCGCCGGTACGATTGTGGGGACGTACTCTTCGCTCCTGGTGGCGCCGCCTTTGTTGTACTATCTGGCCCGCCGATGATTGCCGACATGCGCGAGTGGTTGCAGGCGCGAGAGGCGCAAGCGCCGCTTCTGCTGACGGGGCGGGAGGCAGCACTTCGCGATATCGTGGCGGCGCTGATGATTGATCGGGGAACGGCTGAAGTACTAACACTGCCAGCGGATGTACCAACGATTACTATTGCCGAGATTCGGGATCTTATTGCAGCTACGAGGCGCACCGCCTGGAGTGGCGTGCGCCTGGTGGTGATTCCTCGCGCGGAGCGACTGAGTGGGCCAGCCGCTCAGGCACTCCTTAAGACACTGGAGGAGCCGACGCGCGCTACGCGCTACCTACTGACCAGCGTCTATCCGCGCCGCTTGCCCGCAACGATTTTATCGCGCTGCCAGCAGCGTTGGGTGTCGGCGCGGCCGGCAGCCGCAGAGGAGCCCGATGCTATCGGCAAAATCGCCCAGGATTTAGAACAGCGCCTGCGGGAGGGGGGCCCCAGCGCTGAGCTGCGAGGCGCTTTCATGCGTCTGCGGGACTATTATCAGGTCACGGCACTGCGTGGTAATGAGAAACTGGCTCGAGAGGTTTTACTTGCATACACGCCCGCAAACAAGGCAGGATGAGTATATGGCTCTAGCGAATGCTTACAGCAGGTTTGAGGAAGAGCGCCAGGAAATTATGACGTGGCTTGAGCAGGAAATAGCCACCTTGCGCACCGGCCGGGTAACGCCCAATTTGGTTGAGAATATTGCCGTGGAGTACTATGGCAGTCGCACGCCTCTCAAGGGCGTGGCGTCTGTTACCGGCTCCGATGCGCGCACGCTGACTATTTCTCCGTGGGATGGCGGGGCGGTGGCGGCGATTGCGAAGGCAATCACGGAGGCGGAGCTGGGCGTTCAGCCCAATGTCGATGGCATCCTCATTCGCCTGATTTTTCCCTCGCTGACCGAAGAAGCTCGTACGCAGACAGTGAAAGTGCTCCACAAGCGGGCTGAGGAGGCGCGAGTGCGGCTGCGGCAAGCACGCGATGAAGCCCTTAAAGAGGTCCGACTGGAAAAAGAGCAGGGAGCATTAACGGAAGACGATTTTTATCAGGGGAAAGAAAAGCTCGACGAACTGATTGGCGGAGCTAATGGCGCGGTGGAAGCCTTGGTTGGTGCTAAGGAAAAAGATATCCTGGCTGTTTAAGAGGGCGCCATGCTCGTGCTTACGATTGTTGTCTTTGTTGGCCTCTTGCTGGCGCTGGTGTTGGTGCATGAGTGGGGGCATTTTGCGGCCGCCCGACGGGCCGGGTGCAGAGTCGAAGAATTTGCATTTGGGTTCCCGCCCCGCCTCTTTTCGATTACCCGCGGTGGCACGCGCTACTCGTTTAACCTGCTGCCGCTGGGAGGGTACGTGAAAATAGAGGGGGAAGATATGGCCGAGGCGACGCCGAGCCCCACCAGCTTTGCCGGCAAGTCGGCGGGCTGGCGCATCTTTATTCTGGCGGCGGGGGTGCTGATGAATGTCGTCTTGGCGGCTGCCTTGCTCAGCTGGCAGGTGGGGATTGGGGTGCCAACGCTGGTAACCGAGGAAAACGAAGCCCGCGTGGTTGAGCATAAAGCCTTTATCGTGAGCGTGGCCAATGGCTCCCCGGCCGCGACCGCTGGCTTGCAGAGCTTGGATCGGGTGATGCGGGTGGGGCCGATCCAGAACCCCCGGGTACGCGAGCTGCAACAATATATAACCGAGCACGCAGGAGAAGCCATGACCCTCACTGTGAGCCGACAGGGTCTGACGAAAACGGTGGAAGTGACGGCACGGGAAAACCCCCCGGCCGGCGAGGGAGCACTGGGGGTGGGGTTGCAGGAGACGGGGCTGGCGCGCACGCCTTGGTGGCAGGCGCCGTGGCGGGGCGTGCAGCGCACTGGTGAAATGCTGGTTTCGATCGTCAGCCAATTCTGGCTGATGGCGAGCCGGCTGCTGAGCGGGCAGGCGGTGGGTGAGACGATTACGGGACCGGTAGGCATTGCGGTGCTGACGCATGAAGTGACCACGCTGGGACTCAGCTACTTACTTGAATTTGCGGCGTTGATTAGCTTGAACCTGGCGTTGATTAACATTTTGCCGCTGCCGGCACTGGATGGCGGGCGGATTTTGTTCGTGGGCTTCGAGCTTCTTTTCCGCCGGCGGCTGCCGGCGAAGATCGAGCAGTATGCGCACCTGGCTGGCTTTGTGGCGTTGATTGCGCTCATGCTGGTGATTACGTTTCGAGATGTGAAGCGATTCTTCTGAGTATGGCTTTCAGTAAAGAAACCATCCCTAAAAAATCTGCTGGCCTTTCGGAGTGGTACAACAAAGTCGTTCTGGAGGCAGAACTAGCTGACTATGGCCCGGCCAAGGGAACGATGATTTTTCGCCCCTATGGTTTTGCGATCTGGGAACAGATTCGAGCACTGCTGGATGTGGAAATTAAGAAGCGTGGTGTCGAAAATGCTTACTGGCCGCTTTTTATTCCCGAGTCTCTCCTTCATAAAGAAAAGGAGCATGTCGAGGGCTTTTCGCCAGAATTAGCAGTGGTAACGATTGGAGGAGGCGAGGAACTGACAGAAAAACTGGTCATTCGGCCCACCAGCGAAACCATTATGTACCAATCGTATGCTAAGTGGATTCAATCCTGGCGCGATCTGCCAATGCAGATTAACCAATGGAATAATGTGGTGCGCTGGGAAAAGCGGACCTATTTATTCTTACGAACGAGCGAGTTTTTATGGCAGGAAGGGCACACGGCACACGCTACTCACGCAGAGGCCAGCGCCACAGTGAGCTGGGCGATGGATATGTATGAACGTTTTTACCGGGAAAATTTGGCCATCCCCGGTTATGTGCTGGTTAAATCCGAGCAGGAAAAATTCGCCGGCGCCGATATGACCTTAAGCTATGAAACACTGATGCCGGAGGGTAAGGCGCTGCAGAGTAGTACCTCTCATGATCTTGGCCAAAACTTTTCCCGCGCGTTTGAGATCGCGTTTCTGGATCAGCAAGGGAGTTCGCAACACGTCTGGCAAACCAGTTGGGGATTGTCTACCCGTTCGATTGGGGCGCTGCTGATGACACATGGTGACGACAATGGTTTGCGCTTCCCTCCGCGCATTGCGCCGATCCAAGTAGTTATTGTGCCGATCAGGGATGCAGCAGAAACTATTGCCTATGCAGAAGAAATCAAGGAATTACTCCGCGCGGCGGGTTTGCGGGTACGACTTGAGAATCGCGGCAATGAAAGCCTGGGATACACTATCAACAAATGGGAGCTTAAAGGAGTCCCACTGCGTCTGGAAGTTGGCCCGAAAGAGGTTGTGGATGGTGTGGTAACCGCTGTTCGCCGTGACAATTTTGTTAAAGAAAAAATTACGTACGCCGCTCTCGCTGAGACCGTTAGTACGTTACTCGAAGATATTCAGGCTCAGCTCTATAAAGAGGCAGACGATTTTCTGGGGGCAAATACCCGAGAGGCAAATACGTACGATGATTTTAAGAAGATCATGGCTACGCAGCGTGGTTTTATCCGGTGCAATTGGTGCGAGGAGGCAGCGTGCGAAAAAGCGATCAAAGATGAGACAAAGGCTTCGACCCGTGGGCGACAGCTTGAGCAGGCTCCAGTTGAGGGGCAGTGCTTCAGGTGCGGCAAGCCGGCGCAACGAACGTGGCTGTTTGCCCAATCATATTAAGAGACAATGAGACTCACTGATCGCTTCTTTGGCACCTTTTCCCAGGATATTGGCATCGATTTAGGCACGGCCAACACCCTGGTGTACGTGCGTGGGCGCGGCATCGTGATTAACGAGCCTTCGGTGGTGGCTATTAACAAGAAAACTGGTGCGGTGCTGGCGATTGGCAAAGAGGCGCAGCGGATGGTTGGCCGCACACCGGCCCACATTGTGGCAATTCGGCCGCTGAAAGACGGGGTGATTTCTGATTTTGAAGTCACGGAGCAAATGCTGCGCTACTTTATTCAGCGCGTGCACCAGGAGGGCTTTCATTTGCTGCCGCGCCCCCGCATTGTTATTGGCATTCCCTCGTCGGTGACGGAGGTGGAGCGGCGCGCGGTGGAGGAGGCAAGTTTGCGGGCAGGCGCTCGGCGCGTTTTTCTGATTGAGGAAGCCATGGCGGCCGCGATTGGCTCGCGTTTGCCGGTGCACGAAGCCACAGGAAATATGGTTGTTGATATCGGCGGCGGTACGACCGAAATTGCTGTTATCTCATTGGGCGGCATTGTCGTGAGCCGCACCCTGCGAGTGGCAGGAGACGAGATGAGCGAGAATATTATCCACTACGCGCGGGATAATTTTAACATGGTGGTCGGGGAGCGTACGGCTGAGGATGTTAAAATCCGCATTGGCTCGGCTACGGAGCTCCCCGAGCCGCTAGAGACACCGCTGCGCGGCCGCGACCTGGTGACGGGCTTGCCGAAAGAGGTGATGATTAGCGACAGCCAGGTGCGCGAAGCATTGCATCGCTCACTGTCGACTATTGTGGCGGCGATCAAAAGCGTCGTTGAGGAAACTCCGCCTGAACTCATTTCTGACATCATCGAGCAAGGCATTATGATGGCCGGCGGCGGCAGCTTGGTCCGTGGGCTGGATCAGGTTATTCACCAGGCGACCAGAATTCGGACGTACCTGGCTGATGACCCCTTAACAACCGTCGTGCGCGGGACGGGATTTGTCCTGGAGGATCTTGAAGCGTTGCAGGAAGTTCTCCTCCCGAGCGTGCATGATACTCACTTGAAGTGATGCGGGGCAGAAAATATCTCGCCCTTTTCTGCTTGGTGGTTATTGTGGCCACAATGCTTGTGTTCCAAACAGCGTATTTGGCGCGAGCGCGCGGCATGGTGTGGTCGTGGTGGGTGACGCGCGTGGGCGAGGTAGCACGCGTTGGGCCGCTAACCGTGGAAAATAATGTGGCTGAGCAGTTGGCCACTCTCCAGGCGGAAAATGCCCGGCTGCGAGCAGAGTTGATCGATTACCGGCAGCTGCGAGAGCAGCTGGGAGGCGGAACCGCGGCAGACTTTACGCCCCTACCCGCGCTGGTGGCCGCTCGACCGCTGGAACCCTGGCAGGCGGCGTACGTCATTAACCGTGGCGCAGTCGATGGCGTGGTGCTCGGCGCGCCCGTTGTGATACACGGCTCGACCTTGGTGGGCTTTATTACTGAGCTGCACGAGCGAACAGCGGTTTTACAATTGCTCTTTCATCCGGCAACGAGTTTTCCGGCTGATGTGATCCACGACGACGAGCTGCATAGGGGACTTGTGAGCGGCAAAACATTTACAGCGGTGGAGATCCGGAGCATTCCGCGTGATGCGCCGCTGCAAGCCGGGCAGCGGGTGGTTACGGCTGGTCAGGCCGATGTGGTCCCGGCCGGTTTATTGGTTGGGGAGACGGGGGAAATTCGCGATGAGCTGCACGAGCCGTTTCGCCAATCGCGCCTCGCGCTGCCCTACGATCCCTCGCGGCTGCGGGCGGTGGTGGTGCTGGTACCCTAACGATGGAATCAGCACGACACGAGGTGGCGTATGTGGGAGCCTTAAGCACTGCGGCGCTGGGGCTGCATACGTTGTTTGATCTTTTCCCTCTTGTCTTTGTTTTGCCAGCGCTGCTGGCGTATACCATCGAGGTTTCACTGGTGTACCTAGCAATTTTTGCGCTCATTGCTGAGCTTTTTTCTACGCTCCCGCTCGGCATCATGACGCTGGCCGTGTTTCTGCCCTGGCTGCTGCGGCGAGCGTGGAGCAAGGATCCGGTCGATTTTTCGAGTTCTTTTTTCGGACATGTTCTGGTCAGTATTCTGGCCCAATGTGTGGTGCTTTTCGTGCCGCATTTGTCGCACCTGCCGTGGACGCAAGCTGGTGCACTTCTGCCGGTCGTCATTCTGGTGTACATCGTGTCAATTTTGGTTTACTATAATCGGTCGTGGTAGAAGATCCTATTGTTGTAGCTGGTCGCGAGTCGCAGACGCGGCCGCGAGGAGTGCATCTTCGCTTTCTCGTGTGGCTGCTGGTTGCAGTGATGGGGAGCCTGCTCGGGCGGAGTTTTTACCTGCAAATATGGCAGGGCGAGCGCTTTCAAGTGCAAGCGGAAGAAAATCGCGTGGAAGTTGTGGTGCAGAGCGCACCGCGCGGTATTATCTACGATCGACATGGCGAGCAGCTGCTGGAGAATGTCGCCAGCACTGATGTGGTGCTGGATCCTCGCGTATTGCCAGATGAGGAGCACGAAGCGCAACTCTTTGACACCTTGCCCCAGCTTATCGATATTTCCCCGGAAGACTTGCGGGGCAAGGTCGCGGCGGCTCGAGCGAGCGGGCGCCCCATGCTACTCCAGCGCGCCCTTGAGCACGCTGACGCGATTGCCGTAGCGAGCAACCTGAATGCCCTGCCGGGGGTTCGGTTGATTTCTTCATCGGTGCGTTCGTACACTTATGCCGAAGCACTGGCGCCGGTGCTAGGATACACGGGACTGCCGACCGACGAAGAAGTGCAGGCTGCGTCGCACTTACTGGCCAGTGACGTGGTGGGTAAAGCCGGGCTCGAAAAGCACTACGACCAGCGCCTGCGCGGCCGCCCTGGGGCTTTCTACCACGAGGTAGATGCAGCAGGCCAGTCGCACAAGGATCTGGGTGAAGCGGCGGCCATTCCCGGTGAGGCGCTGCGTATCTCTATTGACGCCGCCCTGCAGAGGCACATTTTTGGCCTCTTTCAGGCGCGCGCGCAGGCGCAGGGAGAGGGGGGGAAAACCAAGGCGCCGGTAACAGGCAGCGCGGTTGTGCTCGAGGCTAAGACCGGGGCGATCCGCGCACTAGTGAGTTACCCTTCGTTTGATGCTAACGCATTTTCTCAGCCGGCGCGGCGGAGCGCGGCACAGAGTATTTTACACGACCCGTTGCAACCCCTCTTTAACCGGGCTGTGGCCGGTATGTATCCGCCGGGCTCAACGATTAAACCGCTGATTGCGGCGGCGGGGTTGGAGGAGGGATTGATCACGCCACAGACAACGTGGCTGTCGACGGGAGGCATTCGCGTGGGGCAGTGGTTTTTCCCTGATTGGAAAGCCGGGGGGCATGGTGCAACTAATCTCACCCATGCTTTGGCCGAATCGGTTAACACGTTTTTTTATTTACTTGCTGGCGGCGATGAAACACGAGTGGGGTTGGGGCCCAGCAGGCTCGTCCAGTACTTGGGTGCATTTAACTTGGGGCAGCCGACCGGTATTGATTTGCCGAGTGAGGCGGCAGGGCTGCTACCGAGTCCAGAATGGAAAGAGGCGACCAAGCAGGAACCCTGGTACATTGGCGATACGTATCATTTAGGTATTGGGCAAGGTGATATTTTAGTCACGCCGTTGCAGGTGGCTGCTGCCACAGTTGCTATTGCTAATGGTGGCACACTCGTGCAGCCACACTTGTTTGCCTCTGAGCAAGAGCCCGAGAGAACACGTGTGCCGGTGGCACCGGAGCACTTGGCGGCCGTTCGGGCTGGTATGCGCGAGGCAGTTATCAGCGGGAGCGGTCGGCGCCTGAGTACGCTCCCACTGCCGGTGGCAGGTAAGACAGGTACGGCGCAAATTGGGGGTAGTGAGGATACCCATGCGTGGTTCACCAGCTTTGGGCCTGCCGATACGCCAGAGTTGGTGGTGACTGTTTTGCTTGAACGCGGTGGGGAGGGCGATAAAGACGCCGTACCGCTGGCGGAAGGTATTTGGCAGTATCTAGTCGAGCACCCGTAGCGGGTGTGTGTCAGGCAGGCGTGACACAATGTGCACAAACGATCTTGACGCACTCAGAGGCTGCGCCTACACTGGCCTCCTATGAAAGAAACATTCTTAACTCAAGAGGGGTTGCTGAGTTTGCAGGAAAAACTGCAGGATCTGAAGACCGTCCGGCGGCGGGAAGTGGCCGAGGCAATTCATACGGCTAAAGAACAGGGAGATTTATCGGAGAATGCGGAGTACGTGAATGCCAAAGAAGAGCAGCGCAGAATTGAGGAGCAAATTGCGGCGCTGGAATCGACGATCAAGCATGCGCAGGTGATTACGCGCGCCGGGACCAGCGAGATCAGCGTGGGCAACACGGTGGTGCTGAAGTGCAATGGCAAAGACATTACGTATCAAATCGTCGGCTCGAATGAGGCGGATCCGCTCCAGCGAAAAATTAGTAATGAGTCGCCGGTGGGCCAGGCGCTGCTCGGAAAAAAGAAGGGTGAATCGGTGACCGTACCCACTCCGGCTGGATCCAAAGAGTGCACGGTCATTGAGATTAAGTAACTGTACGACCGAGGGCCAGTAGCCTACACTGGCCTATATGGCTGAGGAGCGATTAGAGGAAATTCGGCAGGCGCGGTTGGGTAAGCGTGCGGCGATGCTTGAGCGGGGGGAGGTGCCGTACCCTGCTGAGGCGCGGCGTTCGCACACGGGCGCAGAATTTCTGGAACAGTTTGAAACGCTGCAGGCCGATAGTGTGCCCGTGACGTTAACGGGCCGCATTGTTAGTGTGCGCACCCATGGCTCGATTGCCTTTGTTGACATTGCTGATTTTGCGGCAAAGGTTCAGCTCCAGCTAACACAGGATGACGTGCCTGAAGAGATTTTCGCGCGTCTGGCGGCCCTCGATGCGGGTGATTTTATCCAGGCAAGCGGAGAAGCGGCCCAAAGCAAGCGTGGCTCAAACGTGCTACGGGTGGGCGAGTTTCATATCTTGAGTAAAAGCATTCGGCCGCTGCCGAAAACATGGTTTGGCCTGAAAGATGTGGAAACGCGCTATCGGCAGCGCGAAGTTGATTTGCTCCTGACCGAAAAGGCTAAGGAAATTTTGCGCACACGCAGCCGGGTACTGGCGTGGCTGCGGGAAGATATGCAACGCCGCGGCTTTATAGAAGTGGAGACGCCGATCTTGCAGCCGATTGCCGGCGGCGCGCTGGCCCGCCCGTTTGCGACGCACCACCAAGCCCTGGATATGGAATTGTATCTGCGAATTGCACCGGAGCTGTACTTGAAGCGCTTGTTGGTGGGAGGATTTGAGAAAATTTTTGAGCTGGGCCGCAACTTTCGCAACGAGGGGATCGATCGCGAACACAACCCTGAGTTCACGATGTGCGAGTTGTACTGGGCGTATGCTGACTATGAAGATTTGATGGATATGACTGAGGAGTTGCTCTCGAGCCTGGCGGCGACACTCAGCAAAAATGACTGGGAGAAGCCGTGGCGGCGGGAGCGCTTTGTGGACAAAATGAGCGAGCTGACGGGCTTCGATGTTGCCGAGAAGCAGTCGCCTGAAGAGTACATTCCCCTTTTTGCCACGCACAATCTTGAGCTACCGCACGTGCGAACGTATCCGAAGCTCCTCGACGCGCTGTACAAGGAATTATGGAAGCCGCAACTTACCGAGCCAACGATTGTGTATGATTTTCCCTTGCCGCTGGCGCCACTGGCCAAGGCTAAGGTGGTTGACGCACGAATCGCGGAGAAGTTTCAGGTGGTAGCTCAGGGCGTGGAATTGGTGAATGCCTACACGGAACTCAATGACCCCGTTGAGCAGCGGGAGCGATTCATGGTGCAGCAACAGCAACGTGACGCTGGGGACGAAGAGATCGGGAAGCTTGATGAGGCATACCTGCGCGCGCTGGAATATGGCATGCCGCCGGCGGCTGGCTGGGGGCTGGGGGTAGACCGGCTGGTGGCACTGCTCACCGAGGCTGGCTCGATTCGAGAAACCATTTCGTTCCCCCTCTTAAAGAAAGAGCATGATTGATATCGGTTTGGTGCGCCGAGATTTGGCCGGCGTGTCGCAAAATTTAGCCCGGCGGGGTGTGGCTGCCTCGGTGGTTGAGCAGCTCTCTGAGCTCGATGCAACTTGGCGGGCTTTAACGCAAGCGGTTGATGAGCTGCGCGCCAAGCAAAACCAGGCAAGTGAGTCGATCGCGAATGCGTCGGCGGGCGATAAAGCTGCTCTGATTGAGACTATGCAAGCAGTAGCGGCTGAGCTTAAAGCGAACGAGAAAGAGCTTATGAGCGTTACCACGGCGCGTGAGGCCGCGTGGCGCAGGTTGCCGAATTTAGTGGCCGGTGATGTGCCTGAGGGAGGAGCAGATGCAGCTGAAGTTATGCGAGTAGTTCCTGAGCAGCTGATCCAGCGCGATTTCTCGGTGCAAGATTACTTCTCCCTGGGCGAGGGTACGTTGTTTAATCTGGCCGAGGCTGCACGTGTCTCAGGGAGTGGTTTTGCTTACATTCTGGGAGACTTGGCTCGCCTGCAGATGGGGTTAGTATCGTGGGTCTTTGATGTGTTAGCCGCGGACGATTTTCTGCCGGTTATCCCGCCGGTCTTGGTAAGCGAGACGGCGATGGCGGGCATGGGCTATTTGGGCGAACACAGCAATGAAGTTTACGAGACACAAGATGGCTTGTATCTCGTAGGGACAAGTGAGCAATCTTTAGGTTCTGGTTCAGCGAATTTGGCACCAATGCATATTAGGAAAAGATACCCAAACCTGGAAAAACCCAGGCGCTTTGTTGGCTACTCCTCCTGCTTTCGCCGGGAGGCGGGGAGCCACGGCAAGGCGGTGCGCGGCCTGCTGCGGCTACATCAATTCGAAAAGATCGAAATGTTCAGCTTTACGAGACCGGAGGATTCAGCTGATGAACATGAATTTTTACTGAGCAAGCAGGAACAACTGATGCAAGCACTGAACTTGCCGTATCGGGTGGTGAAGCTGGCGGCGGGCGATTTGGGCGCGCCGGCGGCCAAGACGTACGACATTGAAACGTGGCTGCCGAGCGAGCAGCGATACGTTGAGACCCACTCGACCAGCAATACAACGGATTATCAGGCGCGGCGCCTCAACATTCGTGTTGGAAAAGGGAGCGACGTGCGCTTCGTGCACATGCTCAATGGCACCGCGCTGGCCATGAGCCGGATTTTTATCGCGTTGCTGGAGAATCATCAGCAGGCCGATGGGTCTATTGCGATGCCACCAGCGCTGCACAGCTATTTGCCGTTTCAGAAGATTGAAGTAAAAAAATAAGCCCGGGGTTTCCAGGGGAGAAAGGGAAACAACGGGCGATGGCTTTAGAAGATTTGTAGTTGGCCGCTTTCAGCACCAAGAGCAGGCCGGACAATAATATGGTCTTCGTCGGTTAGGCCGGTGATTTTCACCTGAGCGTTGGCAGTTTCGACGAGCTTGCAGAGGCTGTCCAAGATGAGCGCCTGCTCGCGCGAGGTAACTCCATTCCACCAAACGTCGAATTGGGTTCTGTCAAAGCCGTGCGCCAAAATTGCTCGATAAATTCCATAGTAGTTGTGCCAGACGCTACAAAGATTATTTTGGCAGCGATGGAAGAACAAGCGCTTGGCAGGGGCAGAGAGACGGCTCCACTGTTCTTGCATTGACTGGTCCGACTTGCCGCTTTGAGCTTTTAGCCCGGTTCGGAAAAATGGGAGTAGAGCGGCACGACGGAAAAGATGCTTGGCCCGGCCTGAACACTGATTGAACCAGCTGTAGAAATCTTTTTCCGTTAGGTTACCGCACGCCTTGGGTACACAATTGAAGAAGCGGTACGCGAAGCCTGGGCTGATTTGCAAAGAAGAGATGAGACCCATACATTGTCCTTTTTTATAAGGGGCGAGGAAAAGAACATCCACTCACTGTTTGATACACCTTTGTATGATTTTGTCAAATACGGGATACTTACAACTATGCGTATTCGTCTGACAGACTGGCGGTGGAACTGGCGACGTGCGGCTCCGCGCCTGGTGCCATGGCTCTCGATAGGGTTGCTGGTTACGCTGG
This sequence comes from Candidatus Anderseniibacteriota bacterium, assembly GCA_035290125.1. Taxonomy (GTDB): domain Bacteria; phylum Patescibacteriota; class Andersenbacteria; order UBA10190; family UBA10190; genus DATDVI01. Next base: position 21,991 of record DATDVI010000069.1, on the reverse strand, counting down.
TGCTGGGCGCAGTGGTACTGTTTGCCTGGCTCCTGTTTTTTACGGATATTTTTACCGTCCAGGCGGTCACGGTCGTTGATGCCCGGGAGCATACTGGTGAGCACGCCCGCGAGATTATTGATAGCAAACTCCAGCAGATGGCACTGAGCCGCAACATTTTCTTTGTGCAGACCGAGGTTCTCGAGGCGGCCCTTTACGATGCGCTACCCCAAGTGCGCACGGTGCACGTGCAGCGCAAACTGCCGGGCACGATCAAGGCTGTGGTTCAAGAAAAGACTCCGGTAGTGCTCCTGCTGTCCAGCGGCCGCTACTACTTTGTTGATGATTCGGGTATACCCTATGAAGAGGCGCGCCTCGAGACGCTGCCGGGGATAGTGTTGCCAACGATCAGAAACGACGACACTCAGACGCCGGTAACGCTAGGCGTGGTTGCCCTGGCGCCGGAGTTCGTGGCTTTTCTGCAAGCTATTCAGGCTGGCTTGCCGACCATTGCCGGAAGCGAGGTGGCACAAATTCGGATACCATCGCTGTCGTCTCGCGAGGTTCATGTTGTTCTGGGCAATAACTGGACAATTAAGTTCGACGTCTCCCGCTCAGCGGAGCGGCAACTGACTCTCCTGAGCCAGCTGCTCTCGAGCATGGTCAGCGAGACAGAGAAGCAGCAACTGGAATATATTGATCTGCGCGTGATTAATCGGGTTTACTACCGGACACGGGGCGCGTAACGTAGTGCGTGGCAATGATCTCACCCTGATGCGGGAATACTTCGGGAAAGTGCTGCTGGTGTTGCACTACCCAAGCGGGATCTGGGGCCAATGGCTGCTGCCCAAAACCAGTCGTATCGATTACCCACAGGGCGGCATGGTCTTGGGTTAGAAACGACGGGCCAACGATGTCTTCGGCTGTTTGAATGGGACCACCGGCGAAGTGAACTAGCTCGCCGGTTGTGGTGTACAGGCGAGGTGGCGACACGTGTGGAAATTTTTCTACCACGTGATGTAAGGCTGAGAAGTAGACAAATGGAGAGCTGACGATTATTGGGGAAGCAGGCTGGTATGTGCTGATAAAAGCAACCGCGTCCTGCATTCCTCCCTTATGCGGAATATCGAGTTCCTGCCAGCGAGCGGCAAAGGCGACCAGAAAGCCTGCAATGAGCAATGTTGTCGTGAGCACGCGAGAGCGCGCAGACAGTTTAACCGCCAGCAACGCCAGGCCGGCCAGCATAAAAACATGGGTGAAAATAAAAAAGCGATCCAGATACAAGCTTTGACTGACGGCAGAAATAGCTGCGGCCAGCGCAAAGGGCACGAGGATAGTGGCACTGAGGAAGTGGCGCACGTCACGCGGCAGCGACCTTTGGCGGCGCACCCAGAAAGCCATGAGGCTGATGATAAGGGCCAGCCCGAGTATTCCCGTGGCTAGAGCGCCGAGCAGGGCTGGCGGAAAGGCGTTCGCCGGAACAAACATGTGATAGATCGTGTTTGGCAGCGACCAGATTTTGAGGGGCGGGATCCAATAGTTTTGCTGGACTTGGGCATTTTGCTGCAGCAAGATTGGCAGCTGTGGCAGATACAGCAGGAGCACCAGCGCGGCGGCCAGATAGACTTTTGGCTGCCTGCGTCGGGAACGCTGGAGCAGGATAAAAACTGCATGCGCGGCCAGCGTGAACAGCGCGAAGTAGTGCGTATAGGCAAACGCAGCCGCTAGAGCAACGTAGGCACCCCAGCCCTTGTTTCGGCGCACGGCTCGCAGGAGTCCATAGGATGAGGCAAGGGCGAGAGTCGTACCGAGTGTGTACATGCGCGCTTCCCAGGCGAACTGAATTTGAAAGGGCGAGACAGCAACCAGGAGCGCCGCGATGAGCCCCGCGCGACGATCGTTGCTGGCGTAGGCGGTGAACACGTACGCCGCCAGGATTGTTGTCGCGGCTCCGGCAACGGAGAATAGTCGCAGCGAAAGTAGGGAAGTGTCAAAAATGCTCGCCCATAGCTTAAGCAGGATGTAATACAGCGGCGGGTGGACATCGGCGGCGGCGCGGGTGAGCAGCTCGGGCAACGGAAACTGAATCAGCCGCCAGGAGAACGCTTCATCGAACCATAAGCTGCGCGCCCCCAGGTGGTAGCTGCGCAGAGCGACGCCCAGGAGGACGATTACTCCGAGGAGCCCCGCGGTTTGCCGGCGTATCATACTATGTTACTATACAATTAACACCCACATGTATCATACATATGGACATTGACCCTCAGGTGTTGGCTCTGTTGAAGCAGCGACTCGATGAAGCTGAGCGCAATATTCAGTATGTCCGCCAGACGCTGGAAAGCGGCGATGAGGGAATAGCGACGCGGAGTGCAGTGGAAGTGACCGAACTCGCACCGGGCGAGCGCATCGTAGAGGGAGTGTTCGATGGGCAAAATATGCAGGGCACCGATGGCGAAGCGTACCCGGTGCCGCCGAACTACGCCTCGAAGTCGAAGTTAGTGGAGGGAGATGTGCTCAAGCTGACGATTGGAGTTGATGGCTCTTTTGTGTACAAGCAAATTCGACCAGTCGAGCGCGAACGACACGTGGGTCGTTTGGTTGTTGATGAGCAGGGTAACTTCGGTGTGATGGTGGCTGATACAACATATAAAGTCCTGCTGGCCAGCGTTACGTTTTACCGGGCTGAACAGGGCGATGAAGTAACCATTTTGCTGCCCAAGCACGGACAGGCAGAGTGGGGTGCAGTGGAGCACGTTATTCATGCTGCAGTCGTTAGCTGAATCGCTGGTTGCCCGGGTGCCGATTCGATATCAGCACGCCGCCCGCCAGTTTCTTAAGTTTGGCATTACGGGCACCGTTGGGGCGACCGTTGATTTTACGACGTATAACCTCTTAACCCGTGGCCTTGGCATGACGGCTTTTTATACCATCCTGGCGCAGCCAATTATTATTGCCAATAATATTAGCGTGTTTCTGGCCATCGTTAGCAATTTTGTGCTCAATAAGTACTGGACGTTCCGCGACCCCAGCCGACAGGTGGTCCGGCAGTGGGCGGGGTATTTTACGCTGAACGTGTTCACGTGGCTGTTGAACCAGTTGCTGGTTTCTTTCTTTACTTTCCAAGTGCCACTGATGGAAGCTGTGTTCGGCGACCAGCGGGATAACGCCGCCAAGGCGCTCGCCATTGGCTGCATTTTGTCGGTTAATTTCCTGGGCAGTAAATTTATCGTTTTTCGGCCTAAATTGAACCCGGCTAAAACGTATAGCGCGCCGTAGTATGGCCACGCTCTACCGAAAATATCGGCCGCGAACATTCGCGGAACTGGTTGGGCAGGATTCCGTGCGCGAAGCGCTGCAGCAGGCAATTTTGCGCCAGCGGCTCGCCCACGCGTATCTCCTCTATGGCCCGCGTGGTACGGGTAAAACGACCAGCGCTCGCCTGCTGGCCGCGCGCGTGAACTGCACGGCGGCGCAGGATGCAGAACCCTGCAGGACGTGTGCTTCGTGCCAGGCCGCGGCAGCTGGCAATCATCCCGATATCATTGAGATCGATGCGGCTTCCAACCGCGGAATCGACGATGTGCGCGTGCTACGCGAGGCGGCGAAATTTGTGCCCAGCCTGGGCCAGTACAAGGTGTACATCATTGATGAAGTTCACATGCTCACGAATGAGGCGGCCTCGGCACTGTTGAAAACGCTGGAGGAACCCTCGCCTCACGTTCTCTTTATTTTGGCCACCACGGAGTTGCATAAAGTATTGCCGACGATTGCCTCGCGCTGCCAGGTGTATCGCTTTCGCCGCGCTCAACCCGCAGAAATGCGTGAGCGCTTGCGGCATATTCTGAAAGGCGAGAAGCGCACGCTGGGTGACGATGTGCTGACATTTGTTATCGACCGGGCGGATGGTTGTTACCGCGACGCGGAATCGTTGCTGGGGCAGTTGCTCACCTGGCAGGCGGGAGAGATTTCACTTGAGCAGGCAACCGCGTTTCTCGGCTTGCCCCCCGCGCGGCTGCTCGATAGTTTTGTGCGGGCGCTGGTGGCGGGCGAGAGCGCACCGGCTATTGCAGCGGTCGATGAAGCTGCGGCTGGTGGCGGCGACCCGGAGCAATTTCTTAAGGAAAGTATTCGCCTGGTGCGCGATCGAGCATTGGGCATAGCCACGGGCGCGCCGGATGAGCCGGCGGGGCTGGAGGTGCGAGCACCGCAGATTTTGCGGGCGCTGCTGCAGGCGCTGCAGGATTTGGCGTATGTGCCAGAGCCAATGATTGCCGTCCACCTGGCGATTCTGACGGTGTGCCATATGAAAGGGGAGGCAAAGCCTGTGGCGTCGGCGCCAGCACAGACTAAAGAAGCGGCAGTGCCGCTGACCGAGATTAAGCAAGCGTGGCCGGGTTTCATTGCAGCCGTTAAGGAGAAAAATCCCGTGGCGGCAACGTTCCTGCGGGCGTTGGAGCCAGCGGAGGTGGTGGGCGAGGAGCTGCACATTAAGGCACACTATTCCCTGCACCGAACGTTCTTTGAGAAGCCGGCCAATAAGCAACTGCTGGTTGAGACGCTCAGCGGCATTCTCAAGCGCGATATTGCTGTGCGCTTTAGCCTGGTGGAGAGTGGCGGCGCGCAGCCATCGCTGGCTGAGCAGCGCAAAGCGCAGGAAAAAAAATTCGCCGAGACGGTTAAGGAAGTGTTTGGGTAATGCACAGTTGCGCGAGCGAGAAAAGCTGGGTATCTTCGAATCACTTTCCCGGGTCGTCTAACGGCAGGACAGGAGACTTTGGATCTCCGAATCGGGGTTCGAATCCCTGCCCGGGAACTTATGAAAGTGAAAATAGGCCTCTGGCCTGTTTTTGCTTTCATGTTTTCTACACAGGGATTCGAAGGGTATTTTAAAAACGTAAACTGCTTTACGTTTTTTAAAACCCCGGCCGCGAAGGAGGAGCGCAGTATGTGCACGCAGTGCACGACGGAGCGACGGGTGAGCGGGAATCCCTGCCCGGGAACCACGCAAAGAAAAAGACCGCTCTGGTAATAGCCAGGCGGCCTTGGATCGCATTTAATTGCAGATAGGACAAATTGAGAATCAGGTGATCATGGCCTTGATCTCGGGGTGGAGCTCATGCATATGACGGTAGACCTCTCTCAACTCATCGCGTGTCGGCGAGTCATCTCTTAAGAGCTGCCAGAACTGAGAGCGAAATTCTGGCACCCATAAAATGATGTTGATGAGGTCCCGATGAGTGGGCGAGTCTTCGAGGAGTATGCGACATGCCTCAGCACGATGCTGGGGACTGTGCACAATCACGTGGACTAAGTCACGGTGATCGGGCTTAGTCTTGCCTCCCCTAATCTTTTGCCACACCTTTTGAGCAGAAACTGCGTTAGATTCGCCAACGACTACTGTCGAACCGATTCGCATTTTAATGCCCATGTTTCATATCCTTTCTAAACGGGGTTACGTGGGCCGGATTGGAAATGAGCCAACTAATCATTGGCACAATACAACAGTTTTACATTATAGCAAATGCTCTATTTTTGTCAATAGATTGACAAAAGTGCCTTGGTATATTACTACAAGGCCATGACGTTATCCCGTTGGCACAAATGGGGCTTAGTTATCCTGGCTCTTCCCTTAGCCGGGGCAGCGTTTACGGCTATGTGGTGGGATATTACGAATGAGGAAGCGTCCGAGCCGGTGGTGCGAGAATTGCCGCCTGCTGTGCGTGAGGCGGAGGTGGCCAAGGTGGAAGCGGCGCTGGTGGAGCAGCGCGCCGAGGCGGAGACGCTGCTCACATTCTGGCATGCCATTCAGGACAACTGGCGCGCTATGCTCAGTGCTGTGGCAAACTTCGAGGGCTGCGACCAAGCGCCCATTGTGTTAATTGAGGAGAAGCTGATTGAATCCTGCCACGCGAAAGCCGCCGCTATGGTTAAGCTGGTTGAGGAGCACGAAGCCCTCATGCAGTCGGTGGCGCATCTGGCGCCTAAGATTCAAGAAAACCCAGAGCAGTTCGATGCTGCCGCGGTTGCTTGGTTTAAAGCCGTGCAGACGGATGTGTTTCGCGAATACCTACAGAGCTTTCGAACATTTCTGCAAACGTACCAGGCGATGCTGGTGACGATCGATAATGAAATTATTTACGAGAGCATTTCCGAGATGACGCCGGAGCGTCGGGCGGAGCTGCTACGGCATATGGATCGATTCAATGAAGCTCACACGGCATTCACTAAAGCTGGCGAGATTTTACTGGCTAACATGCAGCGCGTTCAGCTCATTCTGCCGCAGTAACATTTGGATAAAGAAAAACCGCTGGGATTTGGTCACGAGATCAGAAGATACTGCGTGAATAAACCGAGCGGCGAGGGACAAATGCCCGTGACAGGATTCGAACCCCGAAGTATGTGCTGCGCACAACTACGGGGCAGGCCTGTGACCTTTGGTTTCGTTTTTTTCTTCTAGCGCAGACGATACCAGCGAGGCCTAACAGTTTCGCCGTCGATGACTTCTTCCTGGATCCAGCCATCAACTATCTTGGCATTTTTTAAGCAAGACATAATATAATGGAAGCGAGGACCCGAGATACGAAAGCCTTGCTTCCTCAGACTAGCGCGCAGCTCTTCTCCGGACATCTTGCTCTCTTTCCCCAAGGTAGCGAGTAGGGCTGCTTCAAGCTTTGGATACTGCCAGTTGTTGTAGAGACCTCTCCCAATTAGTGCTAAGACAACGCCAAAGGCAATGCCAATAATCCACCCGAACATGGTATTTCTCCTCTCAAAATCGAACGAACAACCAATCGAAAATACCGACACCGTAAGCTACCACGCCGTAGCTAAAAAAGCAAAAGAAAAAACCTGGTAGTTAGTTATCGCGTGTGGCACATCCTTTTATGAGCAACGAGATGCCAACTACCAGGCGCTTTACAACGGCGGTGAGGATCTACTTCGCGGCACGCGCGAGGGTCAAAAGGCGGTGCGCGAGGAGGGGCGCGTCAAAGGGCCGCACGAACGTATCATTGGGCAGCCAGCGAGCAAGGTGGGTTTTCTCCTCGACACTCGTGCAGACGGCCACCAGTGGCGTTATGGAAAGTTGCTGGTTGCAGCGAAGTTCCCGGCAAATATTCTGAGCCGCGTCTACACCAACGATGCAATCGACAACCACGACATGGGGTGGTGAGCTGGCGACGCGCAGGCCTGCTTCGAAGCCATTGTCGACAACTGTGAGGTTGAGTGATCCTTGGGACAATACGTGCCGGAGGTTTTCGATCAACACGTGGTCCTGGCTGACGATTAATACCTGATTGCTGACCTCGTCGACCAATTCGCTCCCCGGCAGGCCGTACTCACGGATAAACTCACTCAGTTCTTTCTGCGGGATTCGCCGAAATCTTGTCCCAGGAACATAGAATCCCCTAAGCTCTCCCCTGTCGAAACAGCGAATGATTGTTTGCTGACTTACCCTACAGATTTTAGCGGCTTGTCCGGTGGTATATACGCCCTTGATCATATTTCCTCCCAGTAGCCCAAAGAGCTCTAAAGTTGGAATGGGTAACGAACGCTCTTTATCTATACCGCCTGTTGGCTATCTGTCAACTTTTTGGGCAAGCGCAGCGAAACACGCTATCCTTACTATCTATACGCTATGGCACTGACGGTGACCCAATTTGTGCGGGTGGTGGAGGAGAACTTGGCTCAGCTGGCTGGTACGGCAGTTGTGGGGGAGGTAGCCGAGTTTAAAATTATTCACAACAAGTGGGTGACGTTTAAGCTGAAAGATGAGGTGAGCGCGATTGGCTGCTTTATGACAATCTGGCAGTACAAGACGGTGATCGAGGACGGCATGCTGGTTCGAGCGGTCGGGACGCCGCGCCTGCGAGAGAAAGGATTTTTCAGTTTTGTGGTGGAGAGCATTACGCCCGTGGGCGAGGGCTCGCTCAAGCGCGTTTTTGAACTGCTCAAGAAAAAATTAACGGCAGAGGGCTTGTTTGCGGCTGATCGGAAGCGGCCACTGCCGCGCTTTCCGGAACATGTGGCGCTGATTACCTCGCGTGATGCCGCCGCCTACTCTGATTTCCTGAAAATTTTACAGGGGCGGCAGGGCGGTATGACCGTTTCTTTTTTGCATACGCAGGTGCAGGGCGAAGATGCGCCCCGACAGCTGCTGGCAGCACTCGAGTATGCCAATACCACGCTGCCTGAGTGTGACGTTATTATTATGGTCCGGGGCGGCGGCAGCTTGGAGGACTTGGCGGCATTTAATGATGAGGCAATTGTGCGAGCGGTGGCTGCCTCGCGCGTGCCCATTATTGTGGGCGTGGGCCACGAGCGCGACGTAAGCCTGGCTGAGTTGGCGGCGGATGTGCGAGCCTCGACTCCCAGTAATGCGGCCGAGCTGCTCGTGCGCTCGCGCCTGGAAATTGACCAGGAAATTGTCCAGATGAAAATGCGGCTGCGGCAGCGAATTTCTGATACACTGAGTGACACTCGAGCATTAATGAACCGGGTCATGGATATATTGCGAGGACACGTTCGAACCATGGATCGCGACTTGCGCCAGTTGACGCGGGTGCTTCAGTCACTTTCTCCAGACAGAGTCTTGCAGCGCGGGTACAGTATTACCCGCCAGGCAGATAGCCGGATCGTTACCTCGGCCCTACAAGTGCTGCCAGGGTCGGTCTTAACTACCCAGTTGCGCGAGGGACGTGTTACCTCCCGCGTCGCTGAGGAGGAAACGCTGTGACTGCCGCAAAATTCAATTTTCGCGAAGGGTACGCGGAGCTGGAAAAGATCGTGGCTGAGCTGGAGTCCCGGGAAATTGATTTGGAGCGGGACTTGCCCAAATTTGAGCGGGGCATTGAGCTGGCCAGCTTGCTGCAGAAAAAGCTGAAAGAAATTGAGAATAAGGTAGTGGAAATAGATCAACGGTTTGGCGCTGATGAAGAAAAGTAGCTAGACTGACTCGTATGCGCTTTACCTCTATTGTCTTGGCCCTCACTCTGCTCCTGGGGGTGCCGGTTATAGCCGCCGCGGCATTTTTGGGCGGGGAAGATTTAGTTGAGACGACGCAGAATATAGCCGAGGATTTGTTTGCGGCGGGCAATACGGTGAGTATTCAGCATGGGGTTGCGCAGGATATTTTCGCCGCAGGTAACGTCGTTGATATTGACGCTGAGGTTGGCCAAGACGTTTTTGCCGCCGGTAATCAGGTGCGCCTCACGGGCGCAGTGGGCGACGATGTTATGGCAGCCGGAGCCACGGTGACGCTCAGCGGCCAGGTGGCTGAGGATGCCTACCTGGCAGGTAGTGAAATTATGGTTACAGCCGAGGTCGGGGGGAACTTGCGTGCGGCGGGTGATCGTATTGTGTTGGCTTCGGGTACTGTTGTTGCCGGTGATCTGATTACCTGGGGGAATGCCGAACCAATCATTGAGAACGGCGTGACTATTCGGGGCAGCCGGCTGCACCGAAGCCCCGAGCAACACGACGTGGCATCGGTGAGTCAAACGATCGCTGCCTGGGTGCGCGGCGTGGTGACCTGGTTCTTCGTTGCGCTTATTTTACTCTCGCTTACTCGCTCGGCTCTGACGGAAGCCATCGGCACTATGTTGGGCAACAGTGGCCGATCGCTCATGGTTGGTGTCATCGCGGCACTGGCGCTGCTTCCTCTCATATTGTTGGCTATACTCTCGATTGTTGGCTGGCCGGTGGCGCTGCTGGCTCTGTTGGGAGGTGCGGCGCATCTGATCGTGGCGCACGCGCTGGCTGCAATTGCTGTTGGCGTGTGGACTGGCCAGCGATTCATAAGGAGTGAAGAAAGTGCACCGCAAGATATTCGCTGGCCGCAGGTTTTGCTGGGCGCAACGCTGCTGGGCATTCTCACCTGGCTGCCGGTTATTGGCTGGGCAGTGGGGCTGGTGGTGACGCTGCTGGCCTGGGGAGCGCTGCTGCAAACCATGTGGCGGCGCCTGCGCTCGGTGACATGAAAACTCGAGCTGAGGCTTGGAAATTACTCACTGCCTATACCGCGAACAAAAACCTGCTCAAGCATGCGCTGGCTGTCGAGGCAGCGATGCGGCATTACGCTGATTATTTTAAGGACGATGCTGAGACGTGGGGAATGGTCGGGCTGCTGCACGATTTTGATTACGAAAAATATCCGTCGCTCGAGGATCATCCGTATAAGGGCCAGGAGATTTTAACCCAGGAGGGATACCCAGAGATTATTCGGCAGGGGGTTATGGCGCACGCGCCGCATACGGGAACACCTCGAGCAGCACAGTTGGAAAAAGCTATTTTTGCCGTCGATGAACTGACCGGATTTATTGTGGCCGTTGCCTTAGTAAAGCCGAATAAGAGGCTGGCCGAGGTTGATGTGGCATCGGTTAAGAAGAAGATGAAGCAAAAGGGCTTTGCCGCGGCGGTGAAGCGCGAGGATATCGAGCAGGGCGCTCAGGAACTTGGCTTTACTTTAGATGAACACATCCAGCACGTGCTGACGGCGATGCAAAGTATCGCTGGAGATCTAGGACTTTAACTTTGTGTGGTGAGCCCCTAGTGTTTAGGGGGATATAAAATACATCGACGCGTCAACGCGTCGATGTGTTGTTTGCGCAGGTAAAAAAAGAAGCCTGGCGTTGATCGGGTGATTGACACCAGGCTTTTGCGTTTTGGTTACTGATGATCGACAATGATTGGCTATTAGTCTAACCAGCTAACCTCGGCAAAGAGGTCCGTTGCTTGACCTGTTTCGCCAGTTCCCATGGCGCGGATTGCCATATACAAGATCCAAGCGAGACGTGGATCAGGAGGTGTCAGCGTTAGCTCGAGATGAACTTCTTTCCCCCTCCTCGTCACAAGGGCTGTGCATCCTGTGCCCACAGCGCAGCCCGAAAACTCATTTTCAGAGACTCCTACCAGTAGGCTGCTCGGTTGGAATCCTGTCCAGTGGTCAACAATCGAGATGTAGGTAAGCGGAGAGTTTTTCCACTCCTCGGCGGGAACGAGACTGAAATAGTCTTTTCGCTTTTCCCTCTCACTCCAAGTGACAGGCATCAGCTCTTCCAGTCGAACGTGTGGCTCTGCTATAAAGTTTCGTACCTCTAAGTAAGGCAACCCTTTTCCACCGTCCCACAGGATTTTAAGTCCATTCAGATAACAGCCCGACCAGTCCCACGTTTTCGATGGCTCATCCAAGTTTACGAACTTGTAAGTGAACGTTGGATGGGCTTTGGTAAGCTCGGGGTGCAGATACACGTGCATCGACATGACAGTTCTCCTTTGGCCACTGCTGCTCCTCGTGCATTGCACGGGGCCGTGTGCCAGTGAAAGGAACGAAACTACCACAACGTGTGGTAGGCCGTACAATACTTTATTGTATTGCTTTAGTCAAGTCCTCTTTGGTGAGGGCGCCCTGGCGGATTATTTCTATCTCTCCGCCTGCGATTTTGGCTATGGTTGTTGGTTGCGCGGGCGGGAGGGTGCCGCCGTCCAGGATGGCGCCGAGGGAAAGATCGTACGTCGTGCCCTGGGCGGGACCTTGCTCGCCGTAGACCGTTTCATCGGAGTCGATGAGGCCGGGAAATTGCTGGAGCACGGCGGTGGGGCTGAGACACGCTTCTTGCCCAGCCACGTTGGCGCTGGTGGCAGTGAGCGGCACGCCGGCGGCAGCCGCGAGCGCTTGCATGAGGGGATGATCGATCAGGCGCAGGCCAATGGCATTATTGTGCGCCAGATGCGCGAGGGAAGCTTGTGGCGTGACGAGTAGAGTGAGGGGTTGGCCGGCCAGCGTGGCGAGCAGCTTCGTTTCCCTTTCGGTCAGTGAAAGATGTTCGGGCCAGAGAGTGTCGGTCATAAAGACCGTGAATGTTTTTTCGCTCGGCCGGCGCTTCAGGTTGCGCAGCCGCTGCAGCGCGAGGCCTTGTAGCGCATCGGCAGCCAGGCCGTAGCTGGTTCCCGTGGGAAACGCGACGATGCGGCCAGCGTGGATTAGCTTGGCTGCGGCGGTTGCATCGGTTATTACCGGCGCGTATGGTTTCATCGGCATAATCTGCTATAGTGCTCATTGTTATTCAGGATGCAGAAAAGTACCATCTTTTTCGCCGGGCTCTCGTTGCTACTGGCGGCGCTGACTGGCGGCGTGCTGGCCAGGCTGTGGGCAGCGCCGGCTGGCTTCGAGGGCGGCGCGGTCGATACGAGCTTGGATATAGGTTTGCCGGTGGGTGGGAGTAAGTGGGCGAGCGACATCGTGCAGGCACGCAGCACATTGCTCTGGAATGTGGCTGCTGGAGTGATTGAGAAAGAGCACAATGGTTTTGCGCGACAACCGATTGCGAGCCTAACAAAAATCATGACGGCCATGGTGCTGCTGGATTTTGGGATCGACTGGGAACAACAGGTGACGATTGAGCCCCACGAATATGTCATTGGCGGACGCCTGCTCTTGCACCCAGGCGAGACGGCCACGATGCGCGATTTGTGGCACGCCTCGCTGATGGGCTCAGCTAATAACGCCACCCTGGCGATGGTGCGCGGGGCGGGGGTGCCAGAGACAGAATTCGTGCAAGCGATGAATCGTAAGGCAATTGCGCTGGGGCTCGAGCAAACGGAATTTAGTGATGTGACGGGACTCGATACCGACAACGTATCAACAGCGTATGAGATGGCGCGCCTGCTGGAGGCAGGATTACGCGACTACCCGGCCATTGCCGAGGCAACGAGTCGCGTGGACTATGAGTTTATCGTTGGGGGGAGCGGCCGACAGCACCTGCTACGAAATACGAATCAGCTAGCGACAGAGGCACACTGGTCGATCCGGGGCGGCAAGACCGGTTACTTATATGAGGCTGGGTACTGCCTTATTACACAGGGCGGCGAGGGGGGAAACTTTATCGCCGTGGTACTGGGGGCAGAAAGCGAAGAAGCAAGTGTGCAGCAGGTACAAGATCTGCTACAATCCGGTTATGGCGGAGTTTAAGCCTAATATCTACCCGATTATGTACTGGGCGCTGCTGTATGGCGTCATTGCTGGGATACTTTTGTTTATGCTGTTTATCCTCTCGCGTTTTATAACGGTGGTATGGTTTCCGGTCTTTCTGGCCGGATTAATTTGGGGTGGGTACCGAAATTACAAGCAACAAAAAACAGCCGCGGGGGAGACGATGGTTAAACCAGTGATGCAGGAGTTTAAAGAAGCAGCTTCGGATATTGTCGCGGCCACGCGTGAGGCGATGCAGGAAGCGCCGGAGCCGACAGTCGGTACGGCTGCAGAGAATAGCGAGGAGCAAAAAATCCCTTAAATTTGTTTCGCGACTGGTTCAGTTTGGGCGGTCCGCTGGCCAATACCGTAGTAGGTGATGCCGTGACGGGCGATGTCTTCAGCGTTGAGCGCATTTTTCCCGTCGATGACTATCTTAATACTCGCGGCGGCTAATGTTGCGGGCGTAAGCGCTGCGGTTAGTTCGTCGTGATCGCAAGCGAGCAGGACAGCCGTACTTCCCACGAGTGCCTCTGCTAATGAGGCGACGGTTGATTTGGCGGGGACTAAGGGGTCAAAGACACGCACCGCGGCGCCGCGTTTTTCTAAGAGGCGCATAGCCGTAAGCGCAGGGCTGCGCCGCGTATCGCCGACATTCTTCTTATAGGCAACGCCGAGCAAGGCAATGGTTGCCGTCTCGAGTGAGAGGCCGTGCTGGGCAAGTGCCTGCTCGAGTAATTCAATGGTATAGGCTGGCATGCTGTCGTTGATTTGCCGAGCCAGCTTCAGGAACTCGTGATCGAAGCCGGCCTGGCGAGCACGAGCGATCATATAGTACGGGTCAACGCTAATGCAGTGGCCGCCCACGCCGTTGCCGGGGTAGTGCGGCATGAACGCAAATGGCTTGGTGGCGGCGCCCTCAATGACATTTAAAATATTAATATTCAAGGCTGCGAACGATTTGGCCATTTCGTTAATAAAGGCAATGTTCACGTCGCGGAATGTATTCTCTAAAATTTTGACGGCCTCGGCCTCGGTGGGAGAGCCCATGATTTTGACCGGGGCTTCCAGCACGCTTTCATAGAATGCGCGAGCGCGCGCGGTGCCCTCGGCGGTGTAGGCGCCGAGTACGCGCGGGATATTACGGACAGTCCACTTGGGATCAGCGGGGTTAATGCGCTCAGGACAATGCGCAATGTGGAGGGTGATATCGCGTCGCTCTTCCAGGAGCGGACGGACAACTTCATCCATCACGCCGGGGTTAATGGTGGACTCAACAACAATGGTTTGGTCAGTGACCAGGTGGGGCAGGATGTTTTGCAACGCTTGCTCGAGCGGGTGTAAATCTGGCTCATTGGCAGCGGTGACGGGGGTCGGCACGGCCACAATAATTATCTCGGCGGCGGCTACTCGCGCAGGATCAGTCGTGGCCTCGATGGGGTAGTGTTTCAGCTGCTCGCTGAGCTCAGGGTCGGCCAAGGGATTTACTCCCTGATTGATTTGCGCGACTTTCTCGGCATTAATATCGTAGCCGATCGCCTGCCAGCCCTTGGCGCGCGCCAAAACAGCCAGCGGCAGCCCGACATAGCCCAAACCAACAATGGCAACTACTCTCATGGGCGTATAGTCTGGTTCTTTGGCGTTTTTGTCAAGCGATGGTAGACTGGTGGTATGAATAAACCAGTCACAATATACACCACAAAAACCTGCGGCTTTTGCCGGGCAACAAAAGAATTCTTCCAGGAACACGGTGTTGAGTACCAGGAAGTTGATGTGGGTTCTGACCAAGACCAGGCGCGGGCTATGATTGAGAAGTCGGGCCAGATGGGCGTGCCGGTGACGGTGATTGGGGAGGGCGAGGGCGAAGCGGTTATCGTTGGCTACGACCGCGAGCGCCTCGCTGCCGAGCTCGGGATCAATGCCTAAGGAAAATTTGTTCGACATCGCCATTGTCGGGTATGGCCCCGCCGCAATAACGGCGGCTATTTACGCGGCGCGCAAGCAGCTGCGGTGCATCTTAATTGGCGAAGTGCCCGGCGGAGAAGTAGTTAACTCGGGCGATATCGAAAACTGGCCCGGTGGCGGGGAAACGGATGGCATCGCCCTTTCGGAGGCGTTCGTTAAGCACCTGCGGGCGCACGAAGATATGGTTAAGATCGTGCAAGCGAGCATCACGAAAGTTTCGTGGGAAAAAGAGGGGTTTAGGCTGCACGGAAAGAATGGCCATGAGTTTCGGGCTAAAACGGTTATCTACGCGGCTGGCCGGCACCCGCGTCTCCTCAATGTGCCCGGGGAGAAAGAGTTTAAGAACCGAGGCGTATCGTACTGCGCGACGTGCGACGCACCGCTTTTTAGCGGCAAAGCGGTAGCCGTTATTGGCGGGGGCAATACCGGTGCGGAGGCCGTTATTATGCTGCAGAAAATAGCGACCAAGACTTATCTCTTACACATAGATAAGCAGCTTACGGCTGATCCGATTTTAGTAAAAAACTTTCGCGATGATCCGAAGGTAGAGATAATCTATAACGCTAAAACCACGGAGATTGGCGGAGAGGCGATGGTGAATAGCTTGACCTTTGAAGATACCGCGGCGGGTGAAGAAAAGAAGCTGGCGGTGGCGGGTATCTTCGTGGCGATTGGCGCACTGCCCAACACTGAACCAGTGAAGAAATTAGTGGAGCTCGATGAATTCGGCGCGATCGTGGCCGACCGCTATGGCGCAACAAATGTGCCGGGATTTTTTGCCGCGGGAGATGTGACCAATATTCGCGATGCACAAATTGTGGTGGCGGCCGGCCAGGGCTGTTCGGCGGCGCTTTCGGCGGGCGATTATCTGAGTCGACTGCCCTAACAGCAATGCGGTCGCACTACGCCCTGCTCTCGCTTCTCTTTGTGGTGGGGCTGGAGCTGATTTTTGCGCTGCAGCGATGGCTTTTTATTATTGTCATCGGCACGTTGGCGGTGGTGGCGCTGGGTATTGTGCTCATTAAGCTGGAAGATGGGCCGCTGTTTCGCTGGGTGCACACGCTCCTGCCCATTGTGGCAATTATTGGCCTGAGCGGTTTTGCGTTCCTCCTGCCAACAACCTCTATTCTTCATGTCTACATTATCGCGGCGGGTGTACTGCTGTTTCTGCTGCTACAGCACGGCGCGCGCCAGGCGTATCCGCTGTGGAATTGGGCGCTCTCGCTGGTCGTGTATTTTTTGAATGTTGCTTTTGCCCTTGGGCTTAATTTCCATTTATATTTGCCCACCCTGGCCACGCTCGTGATGGTCGCGGTCATGACAGCCTTGATTAGCTATCAGGCGCTGACACGCGTCGTGCCGCTCGCCCGCCAAAGCGTGGTGCCGATTCTCGGCATGACGTTGGCCATTGCCGAGGTGGTTTGGGCAATGCAATTCTGGCCGGTTCACTACTTAGTTGAAGCCTGCGTGCTGACGGCACTGTACTATGTCATTTTTAATTTACTTGGCTTAAGCTATATGAAACGGCTGACGCGTAAAGATGTGCTGGAATACGCGGGTATTGGCGTCGCGACTGCGCTTTTAATTCTTGTGACCGCACAATGGACCTAGAAAAATCTTCTCAACAGGGTATCGTACGTATTTCGTTTGGGGCGCTCTTGCTCGGCAGTGCGGCGGTTGTTGTGCTTGGTTTGCTGGGTGGCATCGCCGGGAGCCGTTTTTTTCCCGCTCGCCAGGAACTGCTGCGGGAGCCAGGGACGCGGGATCAATTGATCTCAACAGTGCAGGAGGTAACCATTTCGCCTAACCAGGCGGCAGCAGTGGTGGTGAGTAATGTTGAGCGCGCGGTGGTTTTGCTGCGCGAGCGCAGCGAGGAGAGCGATGTTCTCCTGGGCACTGGCGTGGTGGTGACCAACGATGGGCTGGTTGTGACGAGCGCTTCCCTGGACGAGCGGGAGGTTATTGCGACAGATTACCGCGGGCAGGAGTTGGCCGTTGATTTTGTTGGTCAAGACACGCTCTATGGCCTCAGTTACCTGCGGATTAACGAGGCGGTGCTGCCTACGCTTGATCTGCACACCGAGCGGGTGTCGGGCGGCACGCGCCTTATTGCGGTCAGCCGCAATGAGACGACGCTGCAGGCGCGCTCGGCACCTTTTGACGTGTTCGAGCACACGTTGCCGCCCGAGCTGGCGGCTAAAGGAATTCAGCGTCTGCTGCGCGGCAGTACTGAGCAAGACGACCGCCTGGCAGGCAGCCCGCTCGTTGATGAAGAAAGTGCGGTGGCGGCGATTTTGCTCAACCCGCGCTTGGGGCTGGCGCTCCCGGCTGACTTATTGCGCCAAAGTCTGGATCGGGTGATTGGGGGTGCGCGAGAGGCCAACCCCCTGAACGAGCTCGGGCTTGGTTTGGATTATAGCTTTGTCCGCGAGGGCGAAAATCCGCCGGCGTTCACCGTAGAGGTTATCAGTGTTGCGCCGGCGTCATCCGCGGCGGAAGCTGGGCTGGCCCGGGGGGACCGGATTGTCTCGATCGCAGGCGAAGCAGCCAGCTGGGAGCAGAGCGTGGTGGGGTTGCTCAGCCGGCAGCGCCCGCTGACGCTGGTGGTGCGGCGCGGGACGGTTGAGCGCTCGGTGACGCTGAACTAATTTTTGACTTTTGTGAAGATAGTATCACCCAAATTAGTATTATCAGTCGCCGGCGTTATTGTTCTGTTTATTTTTATTTCTTTAGCGCAGGAAATGAACCGGCGCCTGTCGGTGCAGCGCGAGGTGGCGGCGCTGGAGAGTGAAGCAAAGGCGCTCGAAAAAAAACTGATTGAGATGGAAAATCTTAACCAGTATTTTCGCACCGACGCCTTTCAGGAATTGATGGCTCGGCAGAAGCTCAACTACAGCAAGCCAGGCGAAAAAGTGGTGCTACTGCCGGCCGAGGAGCCAGAGAGGGAGCAGGCGGCGAGCGGTGAGGCTGAGGAGCGGGCCGTGCCTATACCGCTGCGCTGGTGGCGGGCTTTTTATGGCGGGTGAACGAGGGCGGGCAGCGTGGCTGACGGCGGCACTGCTGTTGGTGCCCGCTGTTCTGGGGTTGCTGTGGGCATGGTTGCTCTGGCAGACAACTATTTTAGAGTGGGGGATTGCGCGGCGCTGGCCGTGGCCCGTCGCCTGTACCACACGCGGGTGTGTGACAACGGTGCGCTGGGAGCAGCAGCGGCAGGCGCGCGAGAGCTTCGCACAGGCAAGCGGGCAGCCGGCGCCAACGGCAGCTGAGGCTTTAACGACCCTGATCCGGCAGCGCCTGGTGACATACGCGCAGTTGCAGGTGCAGGTGACTAGCCAGGACGCTGTGCGCTACCGCGAGGAAATTCTGCATGCCAAGGATGAAGCGGCGGTGCGGGAGGCAACGGGGCTCGCGCTTGCCGACTACGATGAATACGTTATTCTACCACTGCTGCGCCAGGAAGCGCTCAAGGCTGAGCGTAGGATAGAATCGCTTGATGAGCTGTTTCGCCTGCTGGCCAGCGAGCGGATTGTGGTGGTGTTATCGAGAGGGCTCGTGTGGGATAAGGCAACGGCACAAGTCGTTACGCGATAAGCGGGTATAGTTCAGTGGTAGAACACGACCTTCCCAAGGTTGAAATGCGGGTTCGATTCCCGCTACCCGCTCAAAATTGCAAAGCAATTTTGCCCCGCGAAGCTCCGCGGGCTGGCGGAAGCGAAGTGGGGCTACGGATCAGCTCTGTAGTATCAATAATTGTACTTGACCCCTTTATCTCTCCCCTAGAAGAATACCAAGTAGACCAAGACAAGAGCAATGATGGAGAGGGCAAAAGCAATGGCAGCACGGCTGTTGATATCTGCCCATATGTCTTTTTTACTCTCGTTATTCATGTCTAAATTATACGCAATTTATAGCCAAGTGCTAGGGCAGCTAGGCCTAATGAGATATTGATACCAATATAGACAAGGTTTTCTTGTTGGCTGCGAGGGTATGTGCCAGGAATAATAACGGCAGCGCCAAACCAACCGGCTGACAGATTTAGCAATACATCACCAACGGCAACAACAAAGGCTGGGTCGATTGTCATGAAGTAATTTTAACACAAATAAAGACCACCCGAGCTTGCCACGCGGTCACATAGTGACTTTACGTGGGTTAAGCAGGGGTGGTTCCTAACTTACTGCTTATGCGTAAGTCTATTTTTGGGCGTATACTTCTCGATGCCATAGAGCCCCGATCCGACCTGGAGTTGCTCAAGACGGAATCTGTCGTGTGCGTCTCTCAGTTTTTTCCTTACCTTAGCAATCATGTGATTGCTAAATGGCTTGCCAAAGGCGGCAGCGATTACATCTCGCGTGATGATATGATTGCCGGCTTCGCAGAGTGCTCTGATGAGCTTTCCCTCGTCGGTATCGTCGGCCAATTGAGCAATCTGTTCCCATTCTTCTGGCGAGAGCTGATAGGTCGTTGCTGACCAATCGTTCTCTCTATCAGGCGGCAGTACAAAAGTATCTGCTGATTCCAGCGCAGCGCAGGGCTCTATACTTACGATGCAGCTGAGCTGCGGCTCATAGCGCAGGGTGAGTTGTACGGAGATCTGCAACCCATCTTCAAGGCCCTTACATAAGCCTCTCATCTTTTCGTTTGCTATTTTTCCAAACTCCTCTTTCAGCTCAGCCCTGAGCTTTTCCAGCTTCGCTTGCGTGATACCGCGACCATTTTTCATGGCTCGTTCCTCCGGGTCGTTGCTTGAAATGAACTAGGTGCTTTTTACCTGCTGTGCAGCTAGCTGTCAACTTCGTTTGTAGCCACGGAAAGACAAAGACCACCCGGGCATGTGCCGGAGTGAATTTGGCTATACACCAAAGATTAATCGATCCAGAGAGAACGCTCCTGCTCCCAAGAAGAAGAGAGCGATGGCAGCAGCGAGAATAATGAATTCAAACTCCCAGCCGGGCGACATGTCGGGATTTACAAAAGGTTGTTTCATTTTCTTCTTTTTTAGGATAATGGCATTGACCATAACGAAAGCGAAGCCTAGGGCGGCAAGAGGTGTCAGTAATCCAAGGAGAGCGGCAATGGCACCGACTGGTTCAGCAACGGAGAGCGCGCGCAAAATCTTTAACATTGAAAGAGGCAGCTGCTCCGTGGGCTGCATCTTCCACATCGGCCACTTCCTCGTGCCGTGCGTCCAAAATATGGCTGCCAAGCCAATGCGCAGCGCGAGGAGGCCTATGTCGCTATATGAATGTAGGTTTACCAATACGCTTGAAAACATGTTGTCACTGTATCACTGAACAAACTTAACTAAAAAGAAAAAGACCACCCGAGGTCTGGTAAAAAACCAGGGGTGGTCAATGTTGTTGATGGCGAGTCTTGAACAGAAGAGGGCTAGTCGGACTCTTTTGTCCGCAGTCTCTCTTGAAGCTCGGCTAGGGTAGTGGGAACAAACTCTCGAAGCGTTCTGTCGTAGCGCATCATGCACTTGAAAGCATTTTCGAAGAACTGAGGGTCTCGGTGTTGCCGAGCGACCTCTGCTCGAAGCGCTTCGTCCGTCACAACAGTGTGTGGCAGAACGTGCAGGTCGGTGGGAATCGGTGACAGCCTGTTAATCAGGTCATCGTCGTATCCCATGTAGCCTTCCAGCAGCAGCCCCAGATTATCCTGGAGTCCTTGGTCTTTGCTGTCAGGGAGAAGACTTTTCTTGCGGTCGCATTGGTCCATGAACAGCATCGAGTAGAAGCCGTTATCCAAGACCATGAGGTCAACGTCGCCGACGTCCTCGGTCTGAGTTGCCAGGCTACCGAAGAGCAGGATTTCGCAAATAGCAGGGTTGCAGGCGTTTACGTCTGAATCCTTGCCTTGGCGAGCATCCGCTCCCAGTTTTAGAAAGGGCAGCCAGGCCAGAAGTGGAGCCTGATTGAGACTGCGCTTTCCGAGCCTTGAAGCTCCCTCAAAGAGGGTGCGTGCCGTTGTGGTGGCTTGCTCCAATGCGTTTGCACGGGAGTGAACGCTGCAATCGAGCATCGTAGTCTCCTTGTCGAAGTAGGTGTGTGGTTTGGCTTGGTTGTTAAGGTTACAATCAGTACGCTACTATCCCAAAAGGATAGCATATTATATGACTCATGTCAATGGTGCAGTGGCGTGAAATGGCTCATTAATGGCCTGCAGGGGCAAAATTGGCCACTTTGGGAGATTCGGTGGTAGCCTGGAAAAAGGTCCGCATCCTGTTCACGCATAAGCTCACCTACAAAAAGAAAAAGACCACCCAGGATTTTGTGAACCACAGGTGGCCGATTAGTCATCGATAATTCTGTCTGCGCGGACCCAGGCGAGGGGAGAATGTTGGCACTCTTCGCGCACGCACACTAGTGGATGCGTTTCGTCGGTTGAATGTTCAATCGATACAAATAGTATAAACAACAACCCCGCTCGATGAGCGGGGTTGTGCGTTTGTTTATTTGGATTGTTAGACTCCGAAGCGACGCAGGGCGTGGATCAGGCTACCGGCACCAGTCAGGATTGAGAACAGGGCGCTGAATGGGCTACCGCCGGTCTTGGCGCTGATTGGCACTGGCTGCGGGCTGGTCGGTTCGGTTTTGGTGGCCGCTATTTTGCCGGCTACTTCCACAATCGTTCTGTCTTCATCGCTGGCCGAGAGGCCTTTGTCTTCGCTGCGGGCTTTGACGGAGTTGATCAGCGTGTGGCCGTTCTTGGTGTCGGCTTTGACTTTCACCGTGATGAAGAACGTGAGTTCTTCGCCATCGGCGAGGCCGAGATTGGACCAGATTACTCTGTTGCCCTCAACGCGTCCGCCACTGGATACCTGCGTGATCGTCACTTGACCGGGGACAATGTCGGTGACTTCGAGGTCATCGATCTTCTGGTCGCCGTCGTTCTTGACCGTGATTTCGTAGGTCAAGGTGTGGCCAGGGCGCGTTACGTCGCGGTTGTCCGTCTTTTTGACTGTTAAGTGTGCGATCGGTTCAGGGTGATCAGTTGGTGTTGGCGTTGGTTCGGGTGTAGGCGTAGGAGTCGGGGTTGGAGTCGGGGTAGGCGTTGGGGTTGGGGTAGGCGTTGGGG
>DATDVI010000068.1:0-11003 GCA_035290125.1 Candidatus Anderseniibacteriota bacterium | reverse complement strand
TGTCGGAAAGTGGGGGAGCTCTCGGAGCACCGGGCAGCGATGTCGGCCTCACTTAAGTTTAAGCGGCCGCGCATGACGCTCGGCTGGTTGCGGCCGCAGGCGAGCTGGTATGTGTCCGGCAGGGCAGAACAAGGATAGAGCGGGTCGCTGGCTTTATAAAAGCTCGGCGGAGCTGAGAAAGAAAATTCCATAAAGACGCCGTCGTGGCAGAATGTGGCGCCGGTAATTTGGTCGCAGGTGGCCAGCGCGTTCTCTAGCTCCACGGCGTCGAAGAAAGTGGCGACGCCGTGGCCAATGCCATGAATGCAACTGGACCAGGGACCGGAATTAACGGGGCCCAGGGTCGCACAGGACGTAGCGACATCAGGTAGGGGGTCAAGGCTAGTCGCAAAAGCGCTTTCGGTAAAGCCGTGGTAGCAGCCGAACGCGAAGGTAGTGTCACAGAGCGAAAGGCCCGCGAGGCCCTTTTCTTCATAGATATGCTCGCCGACAAAGTGGGCCAGGTCGTGGGCCCGGCCGCCCAAGGCAGCCCCACCCTGGTTCGTGTAGGTCGATTTCACAAAATCCCAAGTGATGGACAGGCCCTGATGTTCAGTGAGCTGCGTGAGATATTGGTATTGATCGGCTTCGGCGAGCGGCTGAAATGCAGCGGCGTCGAGTGGCGTGAAAGCGGCCTCTCGCGGCGTTAGGTGAAAGGGACGGGTGAGGAGATGCCAGAAGGATTGCCACGCTTGTTTTATTTTACTGTGCCATCCGCCAACTGGCGGAGGCGAGGCGGCTGGCTCCGGTTCCGCGACATTGCCGGCTTCAGCCACGACCGTAATCGTTCCGCGCATGTGCGGCAGCAAGTGATCGTGATATTTCCAGGTGCCAACCTGATCTGCTTTAAACAGCCAGAAGCCACCGGGTTTGATCGGCTGCGTCGGATCAAACTGGGGATACAGATCATGGGTGGGATGGACGTTGCTGGCCGGCCAGCGGTCGACCTTGTCTTTATTGGCAAAGTTGATCGTCGTGTGCTTGTCGACGGTGATTTCCCTTGGTTCAAAGCCGTTTTCAGTCATCGTGATAACAACTGTGGAAACGTGGGCCTGGGCGGAGGTGGGCAGCAAAACTATTGCTGCTAGGGCGATGAACAGTAGACGTACAAGAGACATACTGCCTACACTATATCTATGGAGCCCTTATTTGTTCAATTGCGGAACTGGGCCTGGGCGGGCGCCTGGCTCGTTGTGGCGCTGGCTTTGTTTTCCTGGCTTGGGTTTTTTTATCAGTCAGAGCAGAACAGTGAGGTGGCGGGGCAAGCCCGCCAAGACAGTGAGCAGGCAGTTGATGTAGAAAGCGTACCGGAGCTCCCGGACATATTGAGTGAAGATCAAGCGACGCGACTTACCGCGACGCGGCGATTAGCCGAGCGTGTTGGGGTAGAAACAGCGCTGGAAATTCTGGAAGCGTCGGATTTGCCGCACACCGGCGAGGGGCACTTGGCGGTGCATCAGGTTGGCTTCCATGCCTACGAGCTGTATGGCCCAGAGGCAATTTTGCATTGTAAGGATTACTTTTTGTATGCCTGCTACCACGGGGCGATTATCGAGGCGGCGACCGATCAAGGCCTGGAGACGGTCGCGGCCATGGCTGATACTTGCAAGGCTTCGCCCAGCCGCTACTTCCAGTGTGCCCACGCCGTGGGTCACGCGATGCTGGCGATGTGGAATTATGATTTGCCGGAGGCGCTGAAGGATTGCGACGAAATTTTTGAAAAAGAACAGCAGGCGTTCCCTGGTGCGCTCTCTAGCTGCCACAACGGGGCGTTTATGGAAAATTTGTTTGGCGTGCATGACTGGGGCACGGGCGAGGCGCCGGTTCGGGATTGGCTGAAAGATGATGAGCCTTACTTTCCCTGTACGGCTTTCGAAGAAAAATATCAGCAGGGCTGCTGGCTGAACCAAGCCGCGCGGATTTACACGCTGATGCATGGTGATATTGCCAAGACCCGAGAGAGCTGCGAGCACATTGGCAATCCGCAATACACCGAATGGTGCGTGGATAACTTGGCCCGGCAAATACATCCTTTAACGGCGGGCGACGTAGGCAAAGTTTATAGTTTGTGCAGTGAAGTTGGTCCTTTCTGGCGCGAGAAGTGTATTGTCGTTAACGCCGGGTCGTATTATTCCGTCGGTGATCCGGCAACGGCGATTGCGGTCTGTCGAGGACAGCTATCGCCGCCGGCAAAAACTGATTGCTATCAAACTGTCGCTGGCCAGCTGATAGCCGATATAAATATAGATGTCACCCAGAAAGAAGAGCTGTGTCGGCAGATGGAGATGGGCTATAACGAGAATTGTTTGCAGCAACTGCGGCCGCTTTAAGCTGTGGACAAATGACTTTCTCGGATTGTCTGCCTTGTGTACTGTGAGATGTTAAAGGGGGCTTAGAATTATTTTGAGGATAGTGCCTGACCAAACAAGTCATTCGGATCCAGCGCCGCTGATGGCGAAAACTAAGTTCAGCCAAAAGAAGACACTGATGATTGTTGGTGTGGTGATCGTAGTTTTGGTGATAGTGTTAGTGGTGCTGTTACTGTTGAGCCCGCGCGGGACGGTGGATAAGGTAGTGCCGCAAGCGTTGCAGCTTAAAGGCGATGTAAGCGAGGTGGCGTTAAAGACGGAGTATCAGAATCCGTTTGATCGGGATTCACAGTATGTGAACCCGTTTGATGAGTTTAAGAGTCCGTTTCAGAGTTTGCAGCAATGACGAAGAGGTTACTCACCATCGTGGCGGTATTGGCGCTCTCGGCAACGGGAGTACTAGCCCAAGAGTCGCCGTCGCCATCGCCAGAGACGCCCGAAGGCGGGTTAGCTTTTCCAATTCCGGAATTAGGCAACTGCGCCGACATGGGAACGTGCACCAGCTACTGCGGGGATCCCGTTAACCACGCATCATGTGCGGCGTATGCTGAAGAGCACGGCTTTTATGAGGATGATCCGGTTCAGGTAGCCGACGAGGAGTTTTGGACTGAGGCGCAAACGGATTTGGGCTGCGATTCACGGACGGCGTGCGAGAATTTTTGTTCAGAGGCAGGTAACCATGAAGCCTGCCATGCGTTTGCCAGCGAGCATGGCATGCAAGGCGGCTACACCACTGATCCGCAGCGAGAGGCAATTCTCGAGGCAGCCGAGACAACGCTGGGGTGTGATTCCTATGCGGCGTGTGTCGATTTTTGTGCGATTGCAGACAATGCGGCGGCTTGTAGCAGTTTCGCGAACCAGGTTGGTTTACATGGCGGGGATATAATCGTGGGACCGGGTGGATGTACGAGTCCAGAGAGCTGCGAAGCGTTTTGCAGCGATCCGGGTAATTTTGCCACCTGCGGTGAATTTGTGCCACCGGGAGAAACATTTAATGGGCCGGGTGGTTGTGAAAGTCCGGAAGCCTGTCGGACATACTGTGAGGGAAATCCAGATGAATGCCGCACGTATTCACCGGGCGGCAATGGCGTGTATGTGCCGGTCGCTTGTCCAGCCGGTGAAGGCGTAGGTCCCGGCGGGACGTGTACCGCGCCGGAGCTGACGACCGAGGCAGGACAGTGTGCTGAGGGCGGGCAATTCTGGAGCGGGGAAAGTTGTGAGGCGATTCCTCCTGTCGGCATAACGGCAGGAGTTAGCACGGCCCACTTTGAGCCGCGAGAGGATATGGGCGGCTGTGCCACGCCGGCGGAGTGTTATGATTTTTGTACCGCGAGCCCGGACGCGTGCGAGGGTTTTGACTCAAGCCGGCCGCGGCCCGATGAGACTTATCAGCCATATGTGTACTACACACCTGGCGAGCCGGTGCACTATGAGCCTAATCCGTCGTTTGGCAACTGCGATTCACCTGGTTCCTGTTATGACTATTGCGCGGCTAATCCAACTACGTGCACCGGTTTTGACTCGGCCGCTCCTCGGCCAGTTGATATCTATGTACCGGGCACCTACTTTACGCCGCCGACAGACGGGGCCTACTTCTCGCCGCCCCATTACAACCACTATGTGACGCCGATGTACTATACGCCGGATACACCGGCGGATGGGCAGCCGTACTTAACGCCAACGTATTACACACCGGGTCAATACTACACACCGCACTACTACACGCCGGGGGATCAGTCGTACACCACGCCTAACTACTACACACCGGGTAGGTTTTATACGACGCCCTCTGGCCAATACCCCACGCCGTCGTATAGTACGCCGTCTTATTACACCCCCCCAATTTGGATTAGCTACTCGACGCCAAGTTACTACACGCCGCCGACGTATGTAACACCTTACTACTACACGCCCGGGGACGGCCGTTACACCACGCCGACCTATAATACGCCGCCGGTTTATTCGACCCCGTCTTATTTCACCCCGCCGGGAGTGCTGTTAGGGCGAGAATATACCACGCCGACGTACTACACGCCGCCGGTTGGATCGAACTACACCACGCCGAGCTACTTTACGCCTACCTACTACACGCCGGGTGGCTACTTTACGCCGAGCTACTTTACTCCTTCAGGGGCGCACGCGTACACGACGCCGGTCTACTACTCACCGGGGGCAGGGTATGCTACGCCGACGTACTACACGCCGCCGGCTGGGTCAAGCTATACCAGCCCCAGTTATCCCTCACCGCAGTACTATAGTCCTTCGTATGCGACACCGACCTACTATAC
Source organism: Candidatus Anderseniibacteriota bacterium (assembly GCA_035290125.1). Lineage (GTDB taxonomy): Bacteria > Patescibacteriota > Andersenbacteria > UBA10190 > UBA10190 > DATDVI01. The sequence goes on along the minus strand of DATDVI010000068.1, from coordinate 6,307 downwards.
ACCGCCGGAGGGATCGAGCTATGTGAGTCCGACGTATTACACGCCGTACGGTACGCCTTCAGGTACTGGCACCAGTTATTACTATCCTTCGCCCGACTCGCCCGGGGGGGCTTATAGCAGTCCGTACTATTCACCCAGTGGGTCTGGCTATGGTTACCCCAGTCCGTCTTACGCAACACCGACTTATGATGATGGCGGGTATAATTATCCGACTCCCGGGGCTCTCTATCAGTATCCAACGCCTGGCGATTCATATTATTACTATCCAAGCCCAAGTGCGGGCAGCTATAGCTACCCCACCCCTAGTTATTCGACGCCGGCAAGTTCAGAATCTTATCCGACGCCGAGTAGCAGCTATAGTTATCCCACACCGTCTTACAGCACACCGGCGGAGTCTTACGGAACACCGGAATCTTACAGCACACCGGCGGAGTCTTATGGCACGCCTGAATACAGTTATCCAAGTCCTGGCGCCTATGGGACGCCGGGCAGCGTGGCGGGGGCGCAGGATCAGCCCGGTTTCTGGATGCGGCTTCTCAACTTCTGGCGCTAGAGCTTGGTTTGCCAGTGTTTGATTACCTCGGCGTAGGCGGAGGGTGTTGAAACGTCGAACCACTGGCCCTCAAACGGATAGCCGTATAAGCGGCTGTTTTTTATCAGGGCGGGAAAGATGTCCTGTTCAAGCGAAAGCTCGCGGTTTTTGTGCGGCTTAACGATATTGAAAATGTCATGATTGAAAATGGCGCAGCCGGCGAAGACGAGGTGGGAGACGGTAGCGCCGCTGGACGGCTTTTCCGAAAATTCGACCACGCGCGAGCCGCGCAGCCGCACGGCGCCAAAGGCAGAGGGATCGGCGACGGAGGCGAGCGCGAGGGTGCCGGTCGCCGTTTTGTTGTCGCGGTGAACCTGCAGAAACTCAGCTAGATCGAGATCGAGGAGCACGTCGCCATAGAGGACGATAAACGAAGATTGGTCTAGGTGATGGCGCGCAGCATACAGTGAGCTGCCGGTACCCCGGAGTTTTTTTTCGACGACATAGGTGATATTCAGCCCGAGCCCACTGCCATCGCCAAAATGTTCCTGTATTTTTTCGGCCAGGTGGCTCACGGTTATGACGATGTCTTTGATGCCGCCGGCCCGGAGCATGCTGAGACTGTGTTCGAGCAGCGGGCGGCCTTTGACGGGAATCAGAGGTTTGGGAACTTCATATGTAAAGGGCCGCATGTTCACACCCTGGCCGCTGGCCAGGATAACGGCCTGGCTGGTGGGGGCGGTGAGTGCACGGGACAGCACGACTTCAAGCGCATGCGAGCGATTGCGAACGCGCTGATGGTCGATGGTGCGGTCCAGCGCTCGTAGCAAGTCTTCGCGGATGGTGAACGTAATTCGCTCTCGTTTAGGCATAAAACACCTCTATATAGCACAGTATGGCACATTTGGCTAGTTTTACACAGGCCACTTGAAAAAGTATGATGAAGTATGATACTATCCAGACACGCTATTTTCGATTGTAAATTTACAATCAAGCAACTACACAACCTGAATAGACGGAGGGAACCATGCGTTCTAATTTCCAGGCAGTGAGGATTTACCAAATCTTGGCTGCGACGTTTAATGAGTTGGGCTGGATTGCAGCTCATGCGGAGAAAGATGGCGAGCCGCTATTACTGTTGCAGCACGTGGCGCAGAATGCCGCTCTGATTACGGAGAAGATGGGCTTTACGCATCTGCTACCGACGGGAATTTTTCCAGTTGGTACTATTGGAGCGAAAGGCTTTGGGTCACCGTACTCGGTGAGCGACTGTCGATCGTTGGTACCCAGCGTTGGTTCGTGGGATGATGTTCAGCTGCTTGCCGCAAACGGTTTGCCGATGCTGGTCGACTTCATACCGAATCACACGGCTTGGGAAGTCGCTCAAGAGAAGCCGGAGCTTTTCTTGCGTTGCGATTGCTCAGGCAGTGCGCTGTGTGAATGTCGAGAAAGCATTGCCAGTGGTGGATACTGGCACGATGAGCCTCGCAAAGAAATTGCTGAACGTCGACGTTGGACGGATGTGGCGCAGCTGGACTTGTCGAGCGAAGCAGTGTGGCACTGGCACCGGGAGACGATCGATTTCTATCGCAAGATGGGAGTAGGCGGCGTGCGCATGGACAGTGCTGATCATGTACTCTCTACTGCTTTTGAGCGGACGTGGGGCGTGCGACCAGCGGAGAATTTCTTAGCTGACTTGGTTACCACCAATCACGATGATTTTCTTTGGTTGGCTGAATGCTACTCGGCGTCTGCTAATCGTGAGTTGAGCCGTCTTGGCTGCGTTACGTACGACACACCCGAGAACGAACGTGGTTTGGCGTGGCGTGATGCATTGGCAGAAAGAGATCCTGTCGTGATTCAGCGAGCAATTCGTCGGGCAACGGCGCGGTTTAATGACGAAAGTCGGCCTATGCCATGGATTGATTGCGGAACGCACGATCACCCTTCTCCTGGATGGCGCTATGGTAGTTTTCTACCGGCGGCGTTGGGGCTCACTTTGTTGGCACCAACCCCGGTCATCCATTTAGGAGGTAACGAGTGTGGATTTGATGCCTGGCCCCATGGGTTACCTGAGGAAAGAGCGTTGCTGGAGAGAGAGTTGGTCTGCCGACCACAGCCATTGTCGCTGCGTCGACCAATTAACTGGAATGGTGAGTGGGCGACGGCTGTTTACCGGAACGTGTTTGATCACTGCCGGCAGACGGTAAATCGGTTGCAGGGAAACGTAGCTTGGGACGGCACCATCACTGATGGATCGAATGGCTGGAATGGATACCGTGTAGTCAACGATGACGCTTCGTATCTGGTTGCAGCGAACTTCACAAACAATACGGTGAACGCCAGACCCTACGGCATCATTGAGCCTGGCCAGTATCTGGTCCTTGATGACGCTGGTCAACTGGCGGCATTGACTCGAATGATTCGAAGTCGTGGTGTGAAGAATGCGAAAGCCTTGAAAGATCCGGAGACGCAGCAGATAACTCTTCATGGTGTGGCTGGGTCCTATAGCCAGAAGCAAGTTGCTCAGGAGGCTTTCAGGGTCTACTGGCCACTTGATAATCAGATAGAAGTTTGTTCCTAACAACATACGGCGGTTGAACCACTTTTTTGAGGTTCTGCCGCCTCTTTTTTTACTTACTAAAGTAGTGTACTAAGCAAGGTATGCTTGCTGAAGGCTGGCCGAAAGAAATCGTCGAGCAGTTTGCGCATGCCTCGGCACGAAAGTGGCGCAACGCGCAGCTGGAAAAAATTGTTGGCGGTGCAGAAGTTCTGTCGCCCGAACTGTTTGCGCGTTTGGTTGAAAGGCTGCAGCGAGCGGGTACTTTTGATATCCCGATCGAACGCACCCAGCTGCCAAGCGGGGAAGCCGTGGCCTATGCCCGGGCGGCGGATACTCGCGTGTGGCCGATGGGGACCCACGTGTGGATTCGCGATTTGACACTGATTGCGGATCGCTTGTTGCGGGCTGGAGTTTCGCCGCGTTTTGCAGATAGGGCGGCGACCGGCAAAGAGCTGCTCATGTCGGCGTTGACGCTGATGGCTACCCCCGCGCAGCTGAAGCGCATGGCAGCAGGACAGTGGCCGCATATTTTTTTAGATAGCCGAGATAATTTAACCGCGGAGCGAGAAGAAAAGTGGGCACATAAGCAGGATGCGTGGCAAATGACAGCATTGATTACGCTACGGGCATTTATGGATGGGCTGATTGATCGCCGCGACCTGACAGCTGCGCACGAGCAGTTTTTGCAGGCGGCCGAGCCTTTTTTGATGGCGGCAAAATATTGGGAAAATAAATCCAGCGGTTCGTGGGAAGAAATAGAGGAGGTGCGGTCTTCGACGTTGGCCTGGGAGACGGCGCTCTTGAGTCACCTGGAGTCTCTTGACGCTGCGCTAGGCTGCGATGCGCTGCGAGCGCTGTGGCCGCGTGAGAGTGCGACGCGTCCGGCCGATGCGGCGTTAATATACTTGCTGCAGCTCAATACTGCGGCGCTCTTATTTGTACCAGAAGATCGGGCGGGGCGCGAGCAGGAAATCTTGGGGCGCCTGGCGACGCTCGATGACTCGGTGACAGGTGGCATCTATCGCTACAGGGGGGACTCGTATCAGCGGGTTGATTTTTTCCGGCCTGATATTGCGCAGCGATTGACGGAGTACTACGGCTCGACCTCGGGTGAAGCGAGCAGTGCCGCTGATTTTGCCGCACGCGAGCAAATTGTTCCGTACGGCCGCCAGGCGGCTTGGGTGCACCCGGTCTGGCAGCTCTCGGCCTGGTGGGGCCGGCGGTATCTCGCGACTAACGAGGTAACTGATCAGCTGCGGCAGCATGAGTATTTCCGGCGCGGGCTAAGGTTAGTTACGGGAGACAATGAGGCAACGGTTGAACCTGGCGAGGGAGGTGCGGCTGCCCTTAAGGAGATTACGCCTTGGCGATTGCCAGAGTGCTACATTACGTTGAGTCTCAAGGGGCGCGACGTCATTGTTCCCTCGCCGCACACGCCGCTCAATTGGGCGGTGGCCGAAGCCATCGACGCTTTTAGTGTCATGGAAAAAACTTTGTCACCACGGTAAGCTCTTCTTATATGCGACACTACACGTGCACCAGTTGCGGCTTGGAAGCAGAGGCGGCTGGTGTTTGCACCAATGGCGATTGCTTGAAAGAGGGGCAGGAGTTAACGGCGTGTGATTGCGTTGACGGCGAGCATGGGGTGAGTGATGAATTTGAGGATGCGCAGCGCTAAGTTGCTGGCGGGGTTGTTGGGCGGCACGCTGCTGCCGATGCTCGGCTTTAGTTTGTGGAGCGTGGGGGCTCTCGAGCTGCCCCCGGTAGCAGTGCGCAGTTTTGGGCGGGTGGCAGGGGTGGTCGCTGCGGGTGTGCCAATGGATGTGCAGCTGCCGGTGGCCTGGCATCGGCAGGAACATAGCCTTAGCTGTGAAGTGGCGGCGCTGAAGATGGCACTGAATCACGCAGGGGTGGCAGTGAGTGAGGCTGAGCTCATCGCGCGGTTGCCCGTTGACCCCACACCCAAGCGGAGTGGCGTCTGGGGGAATCCGAACAAAGGCTTTGTCGGCAACATCGATGGGAAAATGCTTGCAGATGGCTACGGCGTGTACTGGGGGCCCATTGCTGAGCTGGGCGGGAGCTTCCGGCGGACAGAGATTTTGCGTAATTCAACCGCGGCCGAGGTGGCTCGGCACGTGGCAGAGGGGCGGCCGGTAATTGTGTGGGGGTACTACGGGCGGTACCAGCCGGTAGCCTGGCGAGATGCGGCGGGGAATGTAGTTCAGGCGGTGGATGGTGAGCACGCGCGGGTGGTGACGGGTTTTCGCGGACCTGCAAGCGCACCCACCCACTTTGCCCTGCTTGATCCCATTTTTGGCGAGCTCACCTGGACGGTCGAGAAATTTATGGAAAATTGGACGTCGCTGGGCCGACATGGAGTCGTAGTCTATGCGGAGCGGAGCTAAAGTTGAGGTGCTCGGGGTGCTAGCCGGACTCGTCGCAGCTGCAGCGGGGCTTTATTGGTTGTGGCCGACGGCGTTGCCGCCGGAGCAGGCGGCGAGTGAGTTCGTCACCTCACCCCGGCCCTCTCCTCATCCGCCAGCTGGCGGAAGGAGAGGGGATCGCGACGAAACGCTCGGTGTTTCCCCGGCTGGCATTGCCGTTGACGAAGAAATTAACCTCGCCGTGCCGTTTGCGCCGCAGGCGCCGACGGGAAGCTGGGAGCAGCCGTACCAGGATGCGTGTGAGGAGGCAGCGATTATTATGGTGGATCGCTATTTGCGTGGGCAGGGGCTCACGTTGGCCGAGATGGACACGGAGATCTTGAGGATGGTTGATTGGCAGAATACGCGCTATGGTTTTTATAAAGATTCAAATATTGTGGAAACGGTGCGGCTGGCGGAGCAGTTTTATCCCAGCCTGACGGCGGAAGCTGTTTATAACATCACCGCTGGTGATATTCGGGAGCGCCTGGCGGCCGGCCGGGCAGTGCTGGTACTCGTTGACGGGCGACGCCTTGGCAACCCCTACTACACCGGTGAGGGGCCAGACAAGCATGCACTGGTGATTAAAGGATTTACGGGGAATGATTTTATTACGAATGATCCTGGCACGCGCCGCGGCGCCGATTTTGTGTATTCGGAAGCAGTTCTCATGAACGCGTTAATTGATTACGACGGCGGTACACCGGGTACCGGCAAAAAAGCGATGATCGTGGTGACCACGCGTTAGTAACTTACACCCCCGGGGTGTAAGGAGGTTTGAATTGGCGG
>DATDVI010000067.1:0-7080 GCA_035290125.1 Candidatus Anderseniibacteriota bacterium | reverse complement strand
TCCGCCGTAATCGATTTTGCATCAGTTACAACCGAAATAGTGGGCAACATAGTCGCTCACTATAACAGATTAAATCAAAAAGGCAAACAAACTGACTTACTTTCTCTTACCGCCTTTGTTCCAGGTAGGCGCATGTTCCTTATCAAGTAAGAGCCACACCCCGGCAAAAATAGCCAGCATTGGCCACACCAAAACAGCAATCTCAGCCGGCAAGAGACCAAAAGCAACCGCCAATGCAAACACGCCGATTGCGATTAAAAATACTCCGAGCATCATAATCGTGTGTACACCTCCCTCCACATAGCTATCACTAGTATACCTTATTTCACCTCAGGCACATATGGGTATGGTTTGCGCGCCCACAAATAATACCGCCGCCGGCCACCCTGCGCTACAATCTCGGCTCCCTCATTCTGCAAAATTTCGGCTAAGCTCCCCCGGCGCGGCTTTACTTCACTCACACCGATTAAGCCGCCCGGCCTCAGCACGCGCAAAAATTGCCGCACCGCTTGGCGCTGGTCATCGATGGTATGGAGCACCGACAACGCCAACACCACATCAAACGAAGCTCGGTCAAAAGGCAACGCCAGTACGTCAGCCTGCTGAAAGCGCAAGCGCTGCCCATAGCGACTCCGCCAGCGCGCAAACCCCCTGCCAGCGGCCTGGTCAACATCAACTGCCGTTAACTCAACCTGTGGAAATGTCTCCAGAATTCGACGGCTACTCCATCCGCTCCCTGCCCCTACTTCCAGAACCTCGCCGCGAAATGGTTCCGGGCAAGATTTAAGTAGCATCGGCACATAGCGGCGGATCCGCAACCGATGCAACCAGGAATTAAGCCACCACCGTTTCCACGACGACACGCGCGGCATACGGCACGACTATACGCTGCCGCCGGTATGTTGCGACACGGGGGTATCTACCCCAGCTTTCTTATCGCCGGCAAACATCACTAGTGCCACAATGACCGACAAAATCCCCACCACGACTTGAATCCAAGGAAACCCGCCGGTCAGATCGGCCAGGCCAGAATACAACCCAGGAATCAAGTGCACTAAACCGCCTACCAGCAGTAGGACAGCCGCCCACAAACTTAGACTTTTATTTTCCACATGGTTCACCTCCTTAATACAGCTAGTATAGATGGCTTTTCGCGCAAGACCAAAGGAAATGCCACGCACAACTCTCGCACCTGGCCCGCTATAGCCGCCAGCTCCCTGGAAGCAGCCGCACGCGCGTTGAACACGGCAAAGTCGTCCGCCGCCCACGACGAGGCAATCGTCATGACTTCCCGCAGCCAAGCCGCAATCTGCTGCATCTCGCCCTCCCGCATACCGCGCGTCGTCACCCATGGCGTGCCAACCCGCAGCGCCGAGGGATCAACTGGGCTGCGCGTTTCCTGCGGCATAGAATTGGCATTGGCCACGAGACCAGCCGCATCGAGCGCACGCGCGAATTTTTTGCCAAGCAAAGGCTCGTGAGTTAAATCAAGCAACAAGAGATGCTTATCTGTTCCTCCCGCCACCAACGTGAACCGCTGCGCACTGAGTGCGGCCGCCAGCGCCTGCGCATTCGCGACGATCTGACGCGCGTAGGCCGCAAATACCGGCTGTAACACTTCACCTAACCCCACGCAGATGCCCGCAATGTTATGGTTGTGCGGGCCGCCTTGCAGCCCCGGCATAATCGCGCGGTTAATTTTTTTGATTGCCCCTGTCGGCGCCAGAATAATCGCGCCGCGTCCGGCTCGGAGTGTCTTGTGGGTCGTCAGCGTCACGGCATCAGCAATACCCACGGGTGAGGGCAGCACGCCCGCAGCAATTAACCCCGCCTCATGTGCAATATCAGCCAGGTACAGCGCACCAACGCTATCGGCAATCTGCCGCACCCGCGCATAGTCAATATCGCGCGGGTACGCCGTCCCGCCGGTAATAATCAACTGGGGCTTGTGCTCCGCCGCGACCTGCGCCAGTACATCGTAGTTAAACACGCGCGTCACCGGGTCAGTTTTGTACTGCACCACCCGAAACATCCGCGAGACTATGTTCACTTTCCGGCTCCCTCCCCGATAGACCAGCTGGTCAGCCCCAGCATCCTGCGTACGCTTCGCCGCATCAGGCTCAAACGACCACCCGTGGGAAAGATGCCCGCCATCGGGCAGGTACATTGAGAGAATCGTGTCGCCAAAATTGAGCAGCGCCAGGTACACCGCCAGGTTCGCATTGCTGCCGGAGAGCGCCTGCACGTTCACATCCCAGTCACTGGGCAGTGCAAACGCGCGCCGCGCCCGAGCAATCGTCAGCGCCTCCAGCTCATCGACATACTGATTCCCCTCGTAGTAGCGACGGCCGATGTTGCCCTCGGCATACTTGTGCATAAAGACCGAGCCCACCGCCTCGCGCACGGAGGAGGAGAAGAAATTCTCAGAGGGAATCAACGACAACTTCTGTTGCTGTCGGCTCTCCTCCTCACGAATAATCGCCGCTACCTCCGGATCCGATTGCGCCAGGCTGCTCATACAACACTCTTCGCTAACGAGCGCAGCTTGGCCTCAATTTTTTCTTCCTGCCCCCGCCGGGCAAAGTCATACGCACCCAGGTTCACCCGCATGTGCTCCGCCAACAACGGATACACCTGCGCAAACAAGCGAAACTTCTCGTGCTCGATCAAACGATAATCGCCGTGCCCCTCGGGAATCGTCCGCAACTCCATCTCCCAGAAACATTCACGCACGCTCGTCCACTGCATAAACCGCAGACGGTGCGCCAACGTCACAGCGTACTGGGCCAGCTCGTGGTCTTTTTGGGAAATGTTTTCGTATACGCTCTCGGCGCGGGCAATCGCCGCCCGAAAGGTGTCCTTGAGGCCCGCGGCTATGATCTCGCTCGGCACATCATACCCATACTGAATCGAAAACTGCTGCCGCTGCTGGCTGAGCATGCGGTGCCGGTGCAGATCCCGCCAAGCGCCGATGTTCATAATAATCTCGTAGCGTAGATACGCCTGCTCAAAAGCTCGGCCGACTTTCTGCCAGCGCTGCGTCCGGCCACTCAGATACTGCGCAATAATCTCTCGCTTCGCGGCCGTGGATAACCTGCGCACCGCGTCCACCGTCTCCGCCCATGGCGCCCGATTGGCCGAGGCGGAATACAGCATCGCCGCGACGATCTTTATCTCTCCCTCCGGATCAAAATCAACCAAGGTTACCCGCGGCCCTGCCTCCCCCCGCGCCGGCTGCACATCCGCCAAATGCTGCTGCGCCAGTGGCGCCACGCGCTGATTCTGCTTGGCTTTGTATGTCTGGTACTCCTCGGCCAGGGAGAGCGAATCAGGATCTCTCAGCCGCCGCAAAAACGCCGGCACAACCCTAGACAGCTCCACAAACGCTGCCGCACTGGCCCAGCGAATTTCGCCCAACCGATAGCCAGCACTGCGCGCGATCATATACTCAAAGGCCTGGCCATTGCCGAAGAACGCCACCTGGGACAGTGTCGCGGCCGGCAGCAGACCGCGCAGGGTATCGAACGCTTTCTTCTCGACCACGCCCGGTTTTTCCTCAGGAAACTGCTGCGTGATCCACGCCATCAGCGGAGCTTTCAGTGCTGCGTACGTTTCGAACAGGCCGTCCATGGCCGACCGGTACTCAGCCTCGAGACCAAGATCAGTCAACGTCGGATCGACGTAGTAGAGGTACTGGCCGTTAACTTTTGCTGAATAATCAACGTAGCGTGTCGATTTCTCAATCGGCGCCAGCCCAATCCGCTGATCTTCGAAGTATTTAATCGCTACTTGCGACAGCGCGCCAAACACCAGGTGCGTGCCAGCCATCTGGGCAATCGAATCATCGCCATACTGGGCCAGCCACTTGGCGTAAAAAGACCGCGCCCGGGGATTGGAAAAAATCTGCTCGATCGGGTGCGCCTGCAAAAACGCAATAAGCTCCCGCAGCTCCTGGCCATACGCATCATCCTCGTGTGCCAGGAACGGCGTAATGTATTCATCCAAAAACACCCGGCGCAGGTCCCCCGCCGCTCGGCTCGCCCGGGAGCACAGCGCGCCAATAACCTCGGGCGAAAAAATCAGCGGCGCATAGACCGAACGGGTGAGATTCGTAAAAAAGGGTGCCAGCTGCCCGCGCTCGGCCGCAGTATAGGAATCGGCCGCAAAGAGCGGCGCGAATGCATCCAGCTTGTGTTCCTCAGCCATTATGAGATATCTTTTCATATCGCTCCCTATGATGCAACGTGAAGCCGCACTCGATTACCTGAACAATCTCCACCGCTATGAAAAAATAAAGCTGGGCCTTGAGACTATGCAGAGCCTCATGGCGGCGTTGGGCAACCCGCAAAACCAATTCACCAGCCTGCACGTTGCCGGAACTAACGGTAAGGGTTCCGTGGCGGCTTTTCTTGCCAATACACTACTCACTACTCCTACTCCGCCAGCTGGCGGACTATCAACTCGTAAAATAGGCCTCTACACCAGCCCCTACTTGCAGCGTTTCAATGAACGCATCCAGATTGCCGGCCGCAGTATCTCCAATAAAGAGCTGGCACAAACCATTGCCGCCGTCCGCCGCGCTGCCGAGCAGCACCATCTCCAGCCCAGCTACTTTGAATTCGCCACCGCCCTAGCATTCTGCTACTTCGCACAGCAGCAGATAGAAGCCGCTGTCATTGAAGTGGGCATGGGCGGCGATCTTGATGCCACGAATGTTATTACCCCCGCCGTCTCGATCATCACTAACATTGGCCGGGATCACACGCAGTGGCTGGGCAAGACGCCGCTTGCCATCGCGCGCCGCAAGGCCGGCATTATTAAAAAAAATGTCCCGCTCGTCACCGCCGAGACCAACCCCCAGATCCTGGAATATTTTGCGCACGTTTGCCGCGAGAAAAACACCACGATGCACGTTGTTCAGCAAGAACTCCCGGCCGAAATACTTCAGCAATCACTCGATGGCCAGGCGTTTAAGACCACCGGTGTTATGACCGACACGTTTAAAATTACACTGCTCGGCGAACACCAAGTCGTCAATGCCTGCACGGCGTTATTAGCGCTACTCGCACTTTCCCCTCTCCCCTCACAGGGAGACCTGCCCGCCGAATTGGCGGGGAGTAGGGTGAGGGGTATAAAAAGAGGCCTGGCGCAAACACACTGGCCCGGCCGCTTACAAATAATTTCGCGCAATCCATTTATCCTGCTCGATGGCGCGCACAATCCCGAGGGCATCGCCGCGTTAGTAAAGTTTCTGCGCACCAACCTATGCCCACAGCCAGACGTTCTGGTCATTGGCATCAAAGGCGACAAAGACGCCGCCATGCTGGCTGATCTCGTTCCCCTGTTCCGGAAAATCATCGTCACCGAAGCCAACTTCCAACCCATGCGCGCAGCGCAGCTGGCGCGTAAGTTAACGGCGTTTCTCCCCCTGCCTGAGGGGGAGCGAGAGGGGGTGGGAGCCAAGGCACCAAGCATCCAAGCCATCCCCAACCTCAAACTAGCTCTCGCCACTGCCCAGCAAGAATTAGAGAGTGGCAAAATGCTCCTCATCACCGGCTCGCTGTACCTCATCGGCGATGCGCTGACTATCTTGCAATAAAAGCGTAGCTAAGCAAACCAAAGAAAGATATACTGCCAAGCATGAGCACACGTAATCAGGCAAAAGTCGCTATTTCTGCCGGTCTGGCCCGGCGCGCCCAAGCTGCTGCCCGCCGGCGCTCTGCATCGATCGGCCAAATTGTTGACCAGGCCTTGCGGCGATTTCTCAGCGACGAAGATGAGCGGCAGTTCCTGAAACAATTCCGTCGCTCGGCGAAGCGCAAGGGCATCACTTCCCAACGCGCTGTGGCCAAGTTGGTCGACAATGCTCGCCGCCAGCGCCGGTAAGCTGTGCGTTGTCCTCGACACCCCAATAATCATGGGGACAATCTTATCTTAGCAACCGCGATCGACGGCCAAGCCGACTACCTCGTCACCGGCGACACCAAACACCTACTGCCACTCAAGAAAATCAAAACGTGCCCAATCATAACCCCTAGGCAATTTTTAAACACCTTGCAAAGACAGCGCTAGCTTATTCACTGGCTCGCTGTACCTCGTCGGCGACGCGCTCAAGCTCTTGCAGCCAAACCCATAGCATCGGCAATAATTGTATGGCACACTGAAACCTATGAGCTCCAAGCCCGCGACACAGGAAGACATTCGCCTCGCCCAAGAGGAACTAGCCCAGGCGACCGCCAACAGCTTCGCCGCTGTAGATAAGAGGTTTGATCAAATGGATAAAAGATTTGATGAAATCGAGAGTCGCTTAGAAAATTTCGCTACGAAAGATGACTTACAGCAATTCGCCACCAAGGAAGATCTAAAGCAGTTTGCAACAAAAGATCAACTCGCGACTATTCTTGCCATCATTCAATCAATTGATCAGCGCTTGAAAGAGTGGGGTAATGTTCCGGAGCAAATCAGTGAGCTGCAGCGAGACGTCGCGGCCCTACAGCTGCGCCGCTAGCGCGACTGCTCAATAATTGCCTTGTACGCCCAGGCGCTCGGGCGAATTCTTCGCTCCATCGTTTGGTAATCAACCTCAGCCAGCCCGAACCGTGGCGCAAAGCCCTTCGCCCACTCGAAGTTATCTATCAACGACCAGTGGAGGTACCCGCGCACATCGGCTCCCTGCGCTTGCGCCGCTTCAATTGCCCGCACGTGGTCTCGAATAAAATCGGCGCGCTTGGTATCGGCCGCATCGGCCACGCCATTTTCGGTCACGTAGATCGGCAGCCGATAGCGCTTCGCTTCCAACAGCACCTGCGTCAAACCAGTGGGATTAATCGGCCAACCAAGATCTGATTTTACACCCTGCCATGCCTCCCAGCGCGAAGAAAAATAGTAGTTAATGCCCAGAAAATCATGCGTGTCGCGCGTCAGCTGATACCACAGATGATTGAACAACCAGCGAAGCAGGTTTTTATCAGAAGCAAAGGCAATCATATGCTTGGCCATTCCCACCTGTGTGCCAGCTCTCACCCCGTGAATAATGCGATAGGCGCGCCGGTGCGCTGCCGCCAAATGCCACACCACTCG
>DATDVI010000066.1:0-3965 GCA_035290125.1 Candidatus Anderseniibacteriota bacterium | reverse complement strand
CCTCGAGATTAAGAACAAGAATTTATTTATTTCTCTGCGTGGGTTTAAGGCTCAGTTTCCAACGGCACCTGCCGATGATTTTCCCCTATTACCGGTTGCCCCGTCGGATACGTTGGCGGTGGTGGATGGTCACCGACTAGGACAGGCGCTGGATAACACTATTTTTGCGGCCGCACGTGACGAGTCGCGCCCAGAGATTCATAGTCTCTATCTGCACGGAGAGACCGATGTTCTGCGCTTGGCAGCCACTGATAGTTTTCGTTTGGCCGAAAGTATTGTGCCGCTGCGAGAGGGAAATAAGCCGTTCTCTTTTCTGCTACCGATTTCTGCGGCCCAGGAAGTGCGGCGACTCTTTGGGCAGCGCGACATCGTTACTGTGCTGGCGACCGATAACTATGTCGTGTTTCGTGACCAAGGATTGTACCTTTCCTCACGGCTCGTGGAAGGCACGTATCCCGATTACCGACAGATTATCCCCACGGCATTTGACTGCCGGGGGGAGGTGAAACGCGAAGAGTTACTCCGGGCTTTGAAGATTTTGAGTGTGTTTTTGCCGCGTGATTCTCGACGAATATCACTGCGAGTACAGGGAGAGCAGGGTGTGGTTGAAATGCGGACGGAAGGCAGAGAAGCGGGCCAGGGCGAGGTAACGATGGCCTGGCAGGGAAAAGGGAAAGATGTGGAAGTATTTTTTAATATTACTTATTTGCTCGATGGGGCAACTCATGGCCGGAGTGAACGGGTCGAGTTAGGGTTCGGGGGTAGTAGTAGCCCCGTGATGTTCCGCCCGGTGGAGGAGGCTGCCAAAAACCTTTATATCGTCATGCCGATTCAGGTATAGGTATGGATCTGCGGCGCCTGCATATACGGCACTTTCGCAATTTTGGCCGTGTGGAAGAAATTGAATTGCCGCCTCGGAGCTTGCTGGTAGCAGCGGCGGCCAATGCGACAGGCAAAACTAATTTTTTAGAGAGTATTACGGTGTTGCTGCGCGGCAAATCTTTTCGGGCCGATATTGATGCTTGCGTGGGTTGGGGCCACGATGGCTTTTTGCTGCGCGGTACTCTTAGCTCCGCGGCGGGTGAGGAGCACGAGGTAGCAGTGCACTACGATCGGGCTGGGCGCAAGGTGCGCCTAGAGGAAGATAGCGTGCCGGCGTCAGTGGTGGGATTCTACGCCCGGTATCCATTGGTTGTTTTTTTGCCCGAGGATACTTTTTTGTTCGCGCGCGGGCCAGCGGTGCGACGGAGTTTTCTTAACCACATTCTGGTGGCGCATCAGCCCTACGTCTCGGCGTTGGTGCAATACCACCGGGTGCTGCGGGCGCGCAACAACTTACTCAAGCGAGCGAGGGATGCGGAAGCACTCCGTAGCTGGACAGATCTGCTGGCTGACCAGGCCGAGGTGCTGTGGCGCCACCGTGAGGGACTCGCAACGTATTTTGGCGATCAGCTGAGTGGGCGCTATGAACAGCTGGCGGGGGAGAAGTTAATGCTGCAGGTACAGCTGCGTCGCACGGATAGTAGCGCGGCGCAATTGCGCGAGCGATTGTATGCCGCCTTTGCCGACGAACGCCGTGTGGGGCACACGCTGTACGGTCCGCACCGCGATGACTTTCTCATTACGGTTGATGAGCACCCGGCCCACGGGGCACTTTCACGTGGGCAGTTGCGTACCTTGGCAGCAGTGCTCAAAATTCTCGCGCACAGCTACATTACGCAGGTTACTGGCGAGGAGCCACTCTTGCTGCTCGATGATGTGCTCAGTGAGATGGACGAGAAGCGCCAAGAAGCGTTGCTGTCGAGCCTGCCGACGACCCAATCGCTGCTGACCTGCACGGCGGTGCCACGAATTTTGCAGGGTAAGGAGAATGTGTACTTGCTAGATCTGCGTTCAATTGTTGCGCGGGGAGAGCACGTGCGGCGTCGTGTGCGCACGGCAGTGGCGGCTGCGCCGGAGCGGGCCTATGCTTAAGCGCCTGGGCGGGTTGCTCGCCGCACCGCGCGGCGGTGCGCTCGATGAAGCGGAGCAACGCAAGTACGTGGAGCGGCATTTGCGCGACGCACTTCGCGTGGGAGGGGTCTACTGCGAGCGGGTGCAGCGCGGCACGGTGGTTGTGCGGGTTTTGTCTGGATTAATCGGCCAGGAAGTGCGGCTGCGGCAGTTTGATTTAGCCCAGGCACTGGCAGCTGAAGCAGGTGTGCGTTTGCAGGAGCTGGTGGTTACTCAATCGTGAGTGATTGGCCTAGCCTGATCCCACAGACACTACAAAAGTCAAATCTATTTGGTCGGGATAAGCACATCGACGCGTTGATGCGTCGATGTGCGGAGAGGGTAACGTTTTCTCCCCCTTACTCCGCCAGCTGGCGGAGGGGGAGGGGGTCCGTCAACACGCCTGCGCGGACTTACCCCTCCGTCTCGCCCCGCCGCCAGCTGGCGGAGGCGGGGCTCGACCACCCTCCCCTTAGTCCGCCAGCTGGCGGAGGGGAGGAAAACAACGTTGATGCGTGGCTACTTTATTGGCTCTTTGGTAGTGTTGGATAGATGACAACGATTACGCCTGACAACGCTTTGGCTTTTATGTATGTGGCGGTAGCCATTATGTTTTTGGGTTTGGCGCTTTTCTTCTACGCGACGTATCGCAAAGACGCGCACTCGCGGAAGAAATAGTTACTCAATCGTGAGCGTGTGGCGATCGGACGTGGCGGAATTGCCCGTTTTGTCGTAGGCAACGGCGTAGACGTGGTACGTTCCGGGCCCAGGGGAATCTTGCCAGACAACTTCATAACGGTTCGCCGCAACAGGAGAGACCGTGGTGCTTTTGCCGACGCGGTGCACACCACTCTGCTCCTCTTTCTGGTAGAGGATATCAACGTAGTCAATGCCCGCGGCGTCGGTGGCGGTCGTCTTGATGGTGAATGGAAAATTCTCGGGGGTGATTTTTTGGTTATTTGTCGGCGTATGCAGCGTGATGCTCGGTGGGCTGTCGTCGGGGTTTATCAGGAACGTGCGGTGGGCGCGGCCGATGAGATTATTTTCCTGAACAGCTAGCACGAGGAGTGTTTTGCGACCCGAGAAGCTGGCATCGAACGAGAGCCGAGCTTCTTTTGGGTCATCGGGTCCGCGGCGGGCGATTTCTTGTCCATCGAAGATGAAGCGAACTTCGCGGAGTGATTCCTTGGCGTCGACCTCAACTTTTACGGTCACCGGACTCTCGGTGAGGGTGCTGGTGTTGGGTTCGGTGATAGTAACTTTGGGCAGGTCCTCGGCATTTTCGGCATCGCACGTTGGGGTGGGGAGAGAGGCGACATACTGGGGTTCAGCGGCGTTATCTTTATTTTTTTCGTTGTGCTTGTCGCGCCAGGCGGCCACCGCCTGCTGCCAGCGATTAAATTGCGGATCAGTTTGCGGGTTGGCCGGGCGGTCGCCTTGCGGGTTGTCGCGGTCGACGTAGAAAAGGATGCTGTGGATCTCTTTAAACGTGGTGGGTGTACCGAGTGCGACCGGACAGTCGAGCGTGTAGACCGCGCCGGCTTCCCGCTCCCACTTGCCTTTGACCTCGGGCAGCTCGCCGCGTAAGACGCCATGCTGGATCTGGCCGCGGGGCGGCGGAGCGACAAATTGCTCAATCGGTGTGTTGGTGAGCGCTTCGCGCATGAAATCCTGCCAGATGGGAGCAGCGGTATACACGCCATCGGCATTTTTACCCATCGGGGAATTATCATTGTTGCCGACCCAGACACCGGTGGCGAGCGAGGGGGTGTACCCCATGGTCCAGCCATCGCGGTAATCCTGCGTGGTACCGGTTTTGGCAGCGACGGGGCGGCTGCCGAGCTGCAGTGGCGAGCGGCTGCCGAAAATGAGTGACCGCGCGTTATTGTCAGAGATGACACTGGTGACCAGGCGAGCCAGATCAGCCGGAATAACTTGCTCGCCACGATTCTGATCGGCTTCTTCGGCGGCAT
>DATDVI010000065.1:0-3012 GCA_035290125.1 Candidatus Anderseniibacteriota bacterium | reverse complement strand
GACAGGCGATCTTTCGTGGTTGGCCGCGACTAACCTGGGATTTTTTTACGCACTTTCCCTCGCGGGACCCGGCCCAGGCGGGGATTCTGGCGGCGTGGGCAGGAACGGTGTGGGTGGTCGTGCTTTCGGCGACTATCGCGGTGCCGCTCGGGGTAATGGCAGCTATTTACTTGGAGGAATACGGCAGTCGGCGGCGGCTATCTCACTGGCTTGACATTACCGTTGCTAATTTAGCCGGCGTGCCTTCGATTATTTATGGACTGCTGGGTCTGGGCTTGTTTGTTCGTCTGCTGGGGTGGGGACGTAGCGTCGCAGCAGGCGCAGCGACGTTGGGCCTGCTCGTACTGCCCATTATTATTTTAGCTACCCGGGAAGCGCTCCGCGCCGTGCCAAGCAGCTTGCGGGAGGGGTCCTATGCGCTGGGGGCGACGCGTTGGCAGACAACGTGGCACCAAGTACTGCCGGCTGCGGCGCAGGGTGTGTTCACGGGAGTCATCTTAGCCGTGTCGCGGGCGGTGGGGGAGACGGCGCCGCTGATTATGATTGGGGCACTGACGTACGTGGCCTTTCTGCCCCGCTCGGTTGGGGATCCGTTCACTGTGCTACCGATTCAAATATTTAATTGGGTGTCGCGGCCGCAGCAGGCGTTTGCCGTGAATGCGGCGGCGGGAGTGGTGGTGCTGCTCACGATTACCTTACTGCTCAACGGTGTGGCAATTTGGCTGCGCCAGCGCGCCCGGCGAAAGATTCGCTGGTAGTATTGAGGATATGAAAACGGTTTTTTCGGTCCGAGATCTCGACACGCACTATGGCGCCAAGCCAGTGCTCAAGCAGGTGTCACTTGATGTTCCGGCGCAGTCGGTTACGGCGATTATTGGACCCTCGGGGTGTGGTAAGAGTACATTCTTGCGCTGCTTGAATCGGATGAACGATTTAGCGCCGGATTTTCGCCACCGCGGGCGGGTGCTGTATCACGGTGAAGATATATACGAGCCGCAGGTGGATGTGATTCACTTGCGCCGCCGGGTGGGGATGGTGTTTCAAAAACCGAACCCGTTCCCGAAAAGTATTTTCGACAACGTGGCCTATGGGCTGCGCATTCACGGAATGAATAATAAGGCGCATATTACTGAGCGAGTGCACGACAGTTTGGTGAAAGCGGCGTTGTGGCAGGAAGTGCACGATCGTTTGTCGGCCTCGGCGCTGGCGCTCTCGGGCGGCCAGCAGCAACGACTATGTATTGCACGTGCGATTGCGGTGGCACCCGACGTTATCTTATTTGATGAGCCGTGCTCGGCACTGGATCCGATTGCTGCCCGAAAAATTGAAGCGCTGATGGTGTCGCTGAAGCGCGACTACACGATTATCGTTGTCACGCATAACTTGCAGCAGGCGCGCCGGATTGCTGATTACGTCGGCTTTTTCCACTTGGGCGAGCTGGTCGAGTTTGGTGCGGCCAATGAGGTGTTTGAGCGTCCTATCCACCAATTGACCCGCGATTATGTGCAGGGAGTGTTTGGCTAATAAGTAGCCAGAAAAAGAATGCACCGCCGACTCTTTACAGGGCGGCTGTTTTGGTGTATGGTCCCTGGTTATTTATATGATCAGAGAACGTCTAACGAAAAAACACTGGGTTATTTTGGCTCTAATTGGCGTCGGAATTGCCATCGTGGCCGGGCGCTATTTTTCAGCTGAGCCCGAGCCGGCAGCTCCTGAGCGGCAGTTGCCGACGGTGCATTTGCAGAAGCTCGAGACACTTACCAGTGAAGCGATTGTTTCATTTCCGGCCCACATTGAATCGGCTCAGGCGGCGCCGCTGGTGGCCCGAATGGGCGGGCGCGTGACGGCGGTGCGCCATCAGCTGGGAGACCGGGTGCGCGCGGCAGAGGTTGTGGTAGAAATTGATGGCCGAGGAGAGGCTAATCTTACCCGGGTGCAGGTGGCGAATCTGGCACAGTCGGTAGATCTGCTGAATGCCAGCGAGCGTGCCGCGATTGACGGAGCAGCGCTGGCCATTACCTTGGCTGAGTACAATCTTCGTTTGGCGCAAGCAACGAGCCCGCTGACTATTGCAGGAGCAGGTGTCGCCCGTGAGCAAGCTGATCTGGCTGTGCGCAGTGCGCAGCTGGCACTGGAGGATGCGCGAGAGACGGGCGTAGATGCGGCAATTCGCGCGGCTGATATTGCTCTCAAAAATGCAGGTTTGGCGCAGGACCAGGCGACGATTAATCGCCGTCTGACAAGTGCACAGGGCAGTATTTCTGTCCCGCAAGCGCGCCTCAACGTGGAGAGCGCCCGCACGGCTGCGTCTTCGACAGCGGCGCAGCTGGCCAGCCAGCAACAACTGCTCACAACGCAACTGCGGGTAGCGCAGGAGCAGGTGCGGTTGCAACAGATTACGTCGCCCCTGGCCGGCGAGGTGACGCGCTTTACTGCTCGGCTTGGCGACTATGTGCAACCCGGTACGGTCGTGGGGGAAGTGAATGCGTTCGCCGGTGCAGCGGTGCGGGTGGTAGTGCCCACCGGCGTTCATGATCGATTGCAGGTGGGGCAGGCGGTACTGCTGAAGCGAGGGGACATGGAATTTATGGGCACGATTACCCGCATTGCTTCAGCGCCAGCGACGGCGACGGGCCTCTGGCAAGTTGATATTGCCATTACCTCAACCCCAGAGACGCTGCATCCGACTGACCTCGTGGTGGTTTGGCTGCCAGTCGGGGCAACGGCCGGCGATACCTATTTTCTGCCGCTTGAGCTGTTGGTTATCCGCCAGGAGGGGGCAGTGCTGTTTACGGTAGACGATGAACGCCGGGTGCATCTGCACACGGCCGAGGTGGTTGCGTTTCACGGACCATTGGCTGAGATTCGCACCGAGCTGACGGGTGACGCGCTGGTTGTTGTGGAGGGAAATCGGACACTGGCCGAGGGCGATATGGTGACGATCACACAGTAGTCCTATGCAGCGCGGCACGTTCACCGGCATCTTTGGTTACCTGCTCGCAAACTGGCGGG
>DATDVI010000064.1:0-4567 GCA_035290125.1 Candidatus Anderseniibacteriota bacterium | reverse complement strand
GCGGACAGTGGGCGGTATTTTCAATGTCAACGGTGATATCGCCTGCCAGGATGGTTGGCAAGGGCGGCAGGGTCGGCTCGCTGACCACGAGATCGTAAAGCGCGGCAAGCTCTCGGGCTACGCCGACGTGGCTCAAGCAATCGTGCGCACGATTCGGGGTGAGGTCGAGGTTCAGTATCGTGTCGGCGGGGATCAGTGTGGCGAGGGCGGTACCGATGGGCGTGTCCGCGGGTAAGAGCCAAATACCCGCCTGGTCTTTGCCTAGGCCGAGCTCGCGCAGTGAAGCCAGCATGCCGGGGCTCTGGACGCCACGTATTTTTGCGGCGCGCAGAATTGTTGTGATACCTACCGCGTTGGCGACGCGGGTACCCGGCGGAGCATAGGGTACGATATCGCCCGCGGCAATGTTGGGGGCGCCGCACACCACGGTGATTTCCTGCTGGCCGGTGTCGATTGTTGCCAGCCGCAAACGGTCGGCGTTGGGGTGCGCTTCGAGCCGGATTATTTTGACAACGATGACGGCTGGATCAATGGCCTGCTCCAAGCCAGCGTGTGCTTCAAAGCTGTGCAGGGTGAGCTGCTGGGCTATTTCAGCGGGGGTTGCAGTTAAGCCGGGCAGTAACTCCCGCAGCCAGTTGTACGATACTCTCATGAGAATTGCCGCAGGAACCGAAGATCTCCCGACCAGAAGAGGCGAATGTCCGGAATATTGTGCTGGAGCATGACCAGGCGATCGATGCCGTAGCCAAAGGCGAAGCCCTGAAATTTTTGTGCATCAATATTCATATTCTGCAACACATTCGGGTGCACCATACCGGCACCGCCCATCTCGAGCCAGCCGGATTGCTGGCAAATGCGGCAGCCGCCCTGGCAAAACACGCAGGACATGTCGACTTCGAAGCCCGGCTCAACGAACGGAAAGTAGCCGGGGCGAAGCCGAATGGTGACCGGGCGATTAAAAAAGGTTGAAAACAGGGTTTCGGTGACGGCCCGGTAATCGGCAATGGTGACGCGCTGGCCTACCATGAGCGCTTCGATTTGGTGGAACGACGATTCATGCGTGGGGTCTGGCTTCTCATTGCGAAAGACGCGGCCTGGGGAGGTGATTTTGAATGGAGGGATAAGATTGTCGGCGAGGACTGAGCGAACCTGTACGGCGGATGTCGAGGTGCGCAGCACGAGTCCCTGGCCGTGCGGATGACGCGGGCTTACGTAAAACGTGTCGGTTTCCGCGCGTGCGGGATGCTCGAGCGAAATATTGAGCGCATCGAAATCGAAATACTCCTGCTCTACTTCGGGGCCCTCCACAATCCGGAAGCCCAGCGCCGCCATAATTGCCTGCAGGCGACGAGTGGCCAGGGTGATGGGATGCAGGTGGCCCGGTTGAGGTTGTAGTGAGTAGTGAGTAGGTGGTAGATGTACGTCCCCCACATCTGGCTGCAGCTGCGATTTCTTTTTTTCATATGCTTCTTCCAGCTCCCGACGCAGTTGGTTGCCACGCTCCCCTACGGTACGGCGCTCGGCTACGGGTAATTCTTTGACACGGCGCAGCAGGGTGGGGACGGCACCTTTGCGACCGAGGTACGCAATGCGCCAGGTTTCCAGCGCAGCCGGCGTGGTGCACGCTGCCAGCGTGGCAAGTGCCTTATGTTCCAGCGTGTCGAGATCTTCGCTGGAGCGAGAGGTCATAGCTGAGAAAAATGAGTTCGATCGTGACAAAAAGAATCAAGGCGAGGCCGGCTAGCCACCAGGCATAGAGGTTGAGGAGCTCGAGCAGGAGCAGCATGGTGGCAAAGATGCCCAGCAAGCAGCCTTGGCGCAAGGAGGTGCGTACGGTGTAGGCTGGCAGGACTGCTCGGCTTATCAGGCGACGTATCCCATACCCGAGGAGCGCAGCGCTGCTGGCGAGGCCGAGAAATAAACTGAGGAAAAAGAGGCAGAACCCGATGATGCCGGCTCGGCCCGGATCCAAGTAGTTCACAACCAGTAACCAAACAGCCAGCGAGAGCACCGCGGTCAGCAGAGAGCCAATGGTAAAAACGCGCACGGTCATATGGTTTTTATTGTAGCAAGAGGAAGCCCTAGCGCGCGAGCCAGAATGCGAACGCCCAGATACCCAGCGCAAAAAGCGCCAAGCGAAGAGTCGGCAAGCGCTCACTAGATTCGGCTTCTATTTCGTAGGGTTGCATAACGGGCGGACCCGACCGGATTCGAACCGGCGATCTCCTCCGTGACAGGGAGGCGCTTTAAACCAGCTAAGCTACGGGTCCTTGTGGTAGAAGAATAGCGAAACTATGCGTCGTGTCTAGGGGTTATAAGGCTCAAGGATAAAAAGAGACCTGGGTATCAGGTCTAAACGTACGGACTTTATTATTGGTGGCTATTTCTCTTGCACTGCTTCATATTGCACGCCTATTTCGAATTTCTTGCCAAGCAGGCGGTAAAAGTGATCGGTGCTGCCGCCAGTGCCGACTTGTTGGATTCGATGATCAACCAAGTCAACCTCCAGCAAGCTTCGCAAGACTCTGCAGACTTCTCCCCGCGACAGCTTTGTCTTTTCAATCAAATCTTCTTCCCCGGCGCCAAAGCTGCTGTTTTGCAGCCGAATGAGCCAGTACCAGACAAGCGCTTCATTGGAGTGTTGCACAACAACAAACGACTTAGTTTGAGATTCTGCCACGGCAGTAGCCTCCATGAAAAAGGTACGAAGCTTAACAGTGTGTAGAGTTTATGCGAAAGAGCTTTTGCCTGTCAATTCTATTGTAGCGGGGGTGAGGATCGAACTCACGACCTCGGGCTTATGAGTCCCGCGCTCTAACCAGCTGAGCTACCCCGCCTTCGCCCCCGCCATCCGCCAACTGGCGGAGGCGGGGCTACGGCGGGCAAGGCCCGCCCTAGTAACTCACAGCCTGCAACAAAATCCATCATAAATCCAGTTTTAAAGCAACACCCCTCAGGGGGTGTTGTGAGCTCTCTGGTAGTACCAAGAGGAAGCTATATATAACACAGTAGGCGGAACACGAGGATTGGTGTGTGTCTTCCCCCACCGGTCGCTTTCCAGTATTCCGTGGTCCGGGAAGCAGCGCAATAGTTCTGCCGCCCCCTTGCCGGAATAGCCTTTTCGCGTATACTGGAGGAGCTATCACCTGGTAGCTTTCTACCGCCGGGTGGAGAAGTAGTATCTCGCTTGGCTCATAACCAAGAAATCGCTGGTGCAATTCCAGCCCCGGCTACCACGAACTAGACAGTGTATACTGGGAACATGAACACCTTGCCGCGGCCGCGGCCGCTGGTTGTTGTGATCCTTGATGGCTGGGGGCTTCGTCTCGAGACGAAAGGTAATGCCATTGCCGCTGCGCACACGCCAACGATCGACCTACTGGAACGCCACTTCCCCGCGACGGCCATTGCGGCCAGCGGCTTGGCAGTTGGTTTGCCGGCGGATGTTGGCGGCAACTCCGAGACAGGACACCGCAACATTGGTGCCGGGCGCGTGGAGTACCAAATTCTGGCTAGTATCGATCGTGCGATCAAGGGTGGTTCGTTTGCCGAGAATACGGTACTGCTTGGTGCCCTTGAGCACGCAACTGATCAGCACAGCGCCTTACATCTGCTGGGGTTAGTTTCTCGAGGTGGCGTGCACTCTCAGTTCGAGCACCTGGTTGCCTTGCTGCAGTTACTCAAGCAGCGCGCCTTTGCGCGACCAGTGTATATTCACATGATTACCGACGGTCGCGATGCCCCGCCGCGGAGCGGGCTGGGATATGCGCACGCGCTCGAAAAAATTATCAGCGAGCTGGGTATTGGCCAGATCGCCTCAGTCGTGGGGCGTTTTTACGCGATGGATCGCAATAAT
This sequence comes from Candidatus Anderseniibacteriota bacterium, assembly GCA_035290125.1. GTDB lineage: Bacteria > Patescibacteriota > Andersenbacteria > UBA10190 > UBA10190 > DATDVI01. The sequence goes on along the minus strand of DATDVI010000064.1, from coordinate 711 downwards.
AATTGGGAACGGACAGAGAAAGCGTATCGTTTGCTGACAGCAGGCGACCACGAGCTGGGCGCAGCCAGCGCAGTGGCCGGCATTGATCGCGCCTATCGGCTCGAGGTAACCGATGAGATGATTCCGCCCCTGGCGCTGACGCGAGCGGGGGCGCCGCTGGCCACGATTGCTGATAACGACGCGGTGATCTTTTTTAACTTCCGCCCCGATCGGGCGCGACAGTTGGCGCAGGCTTTTGCGGAGCCAGCCGCCGTTCCGTTCACGGCAAAAAAGTTTCATAACCTCTACTTTGCGACGCTAGGACACCTCGGAGCCAATTTACCGGTGCCGGCCGCTTTCTTTGAGGACAAAGCCGAGTGGCCGCTGGCTCGCGTCATCAGTGAGGCACATTTACGACAGCTCCACATCGCCGAGACAGAAAAGTATGCTCACGTTACGTACTATTTAAACGTGGGACACGAGGAGCCGTTTCCGGGAGAAGAGCACGTGCTCATTCCCTCAGGGACGGTGCGAAGTTTTGCAGATACACCCGAGATGGCAGCAGGAGACATTACGAACACCGTGCTCGCAGCGCTGGGGCAGGGCACGTTCGATGTTTACTTTCTGAACTACGCGAACCCGGACATGGTTGGGCATACCGGCAACTTCGCGGCAGCGGTGGCGGCGTGTGAATGTATTGATCGGTGCTTGGGACAATTGCTGGCTGCAACG
>DATDVI010000063.1:0-4129 GCA_035290125.1 Candidatus Anderseniibacteriota bacterium | reverse complement strand
TCGCCGCTCGGTCCCGACGTAAAAGGCGATCCGGTCATCGCTCCGCGCCACCAGCTCCAGCACGACAATCGGGCGGCCATAGAGCCACCGCTCGCCCGCTTTTGCCGGCAGGTGCGCCAACGTTGCCCACAGCCGCTCGGCCACTTCAATTTTCTCCCGGCGAGCATCGGCATCCGACTCTGCCGCCTCGTCCGGGTCTGCATCTCGCGGCATCAGCACCTGCAACATAACGACGTCCAGCGCTCGGCGCACCAACGCCTGCGTGCGCAAAGATCGCCATAGCAGCCAGCTTGCCACCACCCACAGTGCGAACAAGAGCACACTCAATAGCAATGCCAGTGCAATAGGCATCAGACGAGTATTAGTATCACTAAAATCACCGACAGCACGGTCATGACGGCCAACCCGGCATAGAGCGGCCAAGCCACGACCGCTTGCCGGTTCATGCCGCGTTTCACCAATAGCTCATACAGCTCTCCGGTGAGCACGTCGTGCAGCAGATCAATGTTGCGCGGGTAGGCGTGGCTCACCCGCGCCTGCTTCAACGCCGCTTCCAAGTCCTGAGCAAAGGCCAGATCAACCAATTTTTTCGCCTCCTGATGTTCTTCGACCGTATGCTCCCAGGGCTGGCTGAGCGAGCCCACCGCTTCGCCGTGACGCTCGAATTCACGGCTCACGGCTTCGGCAATGATCTCTCGCGGCCGGTGTACTTTTGCACCGGTTGTTTGATCAACTTTTGCCTCGATCCGCTCGGTAAATTCCCACGCTTCGTGCGGTCGCTCAAAAATAAGCGTTTCCTGCTCCCGCGGCGTCCGTTCACGAGAAAGTGGCATACTGCTTAAAGTATATCACTAGCCCACGTAACGTATACCGTGATATCGTAGAGTCATGAGCAATGAGACGCCCGGAGCTGCCGCCGAACATCAGGAAACCCTGCCAGCTAAGCACCAGATGACGGTAGAAACAGAAGTGACCGATACGACGAAAGAACGCGGTGAATTTTTGCAAGTCGCCAGCGGGATAGGCAACGAGCCACTCGATCCTACGCGGGAGCAACAATACCGGGATGAAGCCCACGCGATGCTCCGCCAATGGCGAGAATCGTTTCCCGCACATGAATCTATTCTGAGTGAAGTCGAGGAAAAAGATAATCTCTTTACCGTTGTAGTCGAAGCCTGGGAAAATGGGGACCGCGACAAGTTGCACCGGCTGCAAGGATTCATCAAAGACGGATTACGCGCGTACGGGGATGGTTGGGAAACGCTAAGCGAGCGCGATAAACGCGCCGTCCGCACCCTCGAAATGGCCGGCATAATGTCCGATGTGATGAAGCACGGCATTGACCAGAAAAAAAATCGGTTCAACAAAGAAGCTGCCCAAAAACTGGTGGGCATTATGGAGTGGTATGAAGATAGCGTCGACCTACCAACCGAGTTTCGCGAGGAATTTCTTAAGAAGGGAGTGGCGACAATACGAGAAGACATAGAGATAGCGCCGCCTACACCCTCCGCTACTTCACCAAAACCGCACCGCACTCCCGCGCCCTCGCCCCAAGAAAGCAGACCGCAGGAAAGTTCAGAAGAAGATGTAATCGACATGGAATATAACCAGCAAACTGCCTCATATGAATCGGCCGAGGAGTTACGGCAGCGACCCGCGAAACCCGCCCCTCCCGCACCGAGGCGGCTCGAACATACGCCCGGCCCCGAAACGCCGCCGGCGTCCGCGGCGCCCCCAGCGCCTGCTGCACCCTCACCGCCAGCGGGTGGGTAAGGCGCTAAGCCTTTTTCTTACGTTTTCTCCAGGCGGCAACTTTTTTCCAGCGCCCTTTTCGGTCCAAGTGCAGTACTCTTTCCACCGCGGCCTGGCGCCCAGAAGTTTCCCACTTTTCTGCCTTAAGCTGGCGACGCTCTTGTACATACGCTCTTAAGCGATCCCGGAAGTTCCACTCCTTGTGTTCCAACTCCAACCGATCTCTCTGGTTTATGTCATCAAACTCAGCGGCCAGCTCCCCCAGAAGGGCCCGGGTGCGCCCAGGTAAGCTCCTATCCTCCGCCGTCTCTTTCATCGAAAGAGCTGCATCGGCGCGTGCGGCAATCACGTCCCGCCAGATTGCCTGGCGATCCTTCCAGCGCGGAGATAACGCTTTCAGTTTTTGCCAACCCTCCGCGACGCCCCACCCAGTGAGTACACGGCTAAATGGCTTGAGTGTCACCGCATTGAGCGCACCACCCTCGCGCAATGCCTGCCCAAAATCTAGTTCATCTTCCCAGCGCGCCAAATAACGCAAGCGCCTCTGTTCCCGTCCTAAGTCCTGAAAATAAACCTGCGCGCGCAGGAGCCCCGATAGATACTCCTCATTCACCACCTCGCTCGTCTTCCGTCCCGCCCGTATTTGTTGCAGGGCATCATGCGCCCACACTGCATCCTCGGCACTAATCTTAGCTATCGCCGGCGCCTCCGGACCGATCTGCTCTTCGCTCACTAGGCTTGGCTCGGGCGCTGATTGCACATCTTCCATCGGCTGTTCTTTCGTCTCCGTCGGCTCCTCCACTACTCCCAATTCAACCAGGTCCTGATAGTACTCCGCAACGCGTTCTTGGTCGGCTTCATCGTTATGAGATGCATCCCCATAATGCTTACGTAATTGTTCAAAAACCGTTGGCTGATGCCGGGCAGCCAACGTAGCTCCCTCACGCTTCAAGGTCATTAATCGCTGCACCGCGGCAGCGGCACTCTCGAATGTGTCCTCCTTAAGTAATCGTTGCACCTCGGTAGAAGCCTCCTTCAGCTCTTCTTTGCGCCGTCGTTCTGGATCAACCTGGTCGCTAACACTCTCCGGCGAAGAAATAGGCTCCACCTCACCAGAAAGCTCCGTCTCTTCCAGCGGCTCAGGCGACGGTACCCGTTCAGGTGATGCCATTGGCCAAGTCTACCATGTTACTGCACCGTCCCCCGGCCGGGCGAGGCCGTCTCCGTTGTGGGGAATTGTGTCAGGCTGGCTTCCACTGCTTCATCAACGAACTCATCAACCGCCGTCAGCGTCACTTTGTTCAGCAGCGTCACGGCCTCCCCTCGCTTGTCTTCCCCCGGCGTAATCGCGACTTGCACATGCAGTTCCTGGTGCGGCAACGTGCGCCCCGTTTGGCCGGCCATCAGCGGCAGGCGCCAGCCGACCTCCCCCGTGCGATCGTTCACCGTCACCTCGCCGCTCGTCACGTACTTCTGCCCGGTGTAGCGCACCCCATCAGGGAGTACCGCCACAAGCTGTATATCTGAAACATCATTCAGTGTTGATCCAACTCGCCAGCGGACAGTATACGTCGTGGTTTCTCCCACCCGCGGCGGCCGTGGACCCGTGCTGGTAATACCAAGGCGCCCATCGTCGTACAGTGCTGCGGCCTCCAAGATCAAATTAGTCCCGAGCGACAGCACCGCGCGATCAGAAATGATGCGCCGCGGCTGCCCCACAGGAGCCGGCAGATTCGGGCTGTCAACGGTCGCCATGGTCACCAGCACCTGACTCTCGTCACTCGTCGCCGGCAGACTCTCCAGCGGCAAAATCTTGAAAGAGTACTTGAGACTGCCCGCTTGCTGGGGCTGCACCACCCCTAGCTCCGGCACAGTGGCTGCCGACCAGCTAATGCTTTTCGTGACCGGGTCATAGGAACCAGCGCCGCTCAGTGTGAGCGAGGCAGCGTCGAAGCTGCTCCCCTCGAACACAACTTTCACAATCACGTCTTTGAGTCCCACCGAACCAGTATTGTGGTACCTGATCTCGCCCGACACCGTCTCGCCCGGCCGCACGGTCAGGGGTTCCGTGCTGCCATTGTAGAGCTGCTCAATAATCACCTCCGTCGCCGAGACGGTAACCACGTGCATCAACTCACGCTGCGTAAAATCCTCGCCCCCCTGCCGCACCCCCGCTTCAATATCGAGCGCACGTTTTTCGCCGGGCTGCCCCTCGACCTGAAAAATAAAGGTGCGCTTTGCTTCTGCGAGCGGCTCAAGATCAGGCAGCAGCCACTGCGATTCACTAGGCGCAAAGCCTGGGCTAAACTCCGAGTCGGTCAGCGCCAGCTCAAGGCCAGGCGCCGGCAAGAGGCGCAGGTACCCGCCGGTGAGCGTC
>DATDVI010000062.1:0-13618 GCA_035290125.1 Candidatus Anderseniibacteriota bacterium | reverse complement strand
TGGTATCACACTTGAGAACATCGCCGCCGCACTTGCCGCTTCCCTCGGCCTCGATCAATTGCAGCTCACGAACGAACTGTCCCCGGAGGTCGTGCGCGCCATCAAATATCGCGTGCCGCTGAGTGCCTTTGAAATTAATCTCACCGAAGTGTTGCAGCGCGTGGCGGCCACCCCTCCGCCCGCCCCAACCCTCAAGGAGCTCGAGCAAGCTGCTTCGGGCATTAAACAATACGAGCCAATTCCTCGGTACCCCGCCGTCTACCGCGACCTCTCGATACTCGTTGATCCGGCGGTGAAGCTAGAGCAAGTCCAAGACATTATCGAGCGCGCTGGCGGGCCGCTGGTGGATGATGTAGATCTTTTCGATGACTATGACTTTTCGCCGCAGCGAAAGTCTTTTGCGTTCCACGTCGCCTACCAGGCGCCTGATCGCACGCTCACCGATGCAGAAGTTGCCGAGGTACATAACCACATTATAGCCACACTCCACCAGGAATTAGGCGCTCAGCTGCGGGAGTAAGGCGCTATCAATTTTTCCTTTCCTGTGCTACTATTTTTACCTGATGAAGCCTAAAAAAGTGCCAAAAGCAGCAGCCTACGGGGCTGAACAAATCACCGTCCTCGAGGGCCTCGACCCCGTCCGCAAGCGGCCGGGCATGTACATTGGGGGTACCGGCAAAGAAGGGCTGCACCATTTAATCTGGGAGGTCGTCGATAACAGCATCGATGAAGCTATGGCCGGCCACGCCAACCTCATTCAAGTCAGCCTGCTACCCGATACCATTGTCTCTGTCACCGATAATGGCCGAGGTATCCCCGTGGATAAGCACAAGAAAACAAAAAAGTCAGCCTTGGAGACAGTGCTCACCACCCTCCATGCCGGCGGCAAGTTCGGCGAGGGTGGCTACAAAGTCTCCAGCGGTCTGCATGGCGTTGGCGTCTCAGTTGTCAACGCGCTGTCCGAATATCTGGAGGCTGAAGTTCACCGCGATGGCGGCGCCTACCACCAGCGCTACGAGCGGGGGATCCCGCAGGGCAATGTCCGGCGGCTGCGCGCTGCCCGTGACACCGGCACGACGATTACGTTCAAGCCCGACCAGGAAATCTTTAGAGAGATCGCCTTTGATTGGCAGGTGATTCTGCAGCACCTACGCCAGCAAGCCTACCTCACTCCCAGCGTCCGCATGATCATTGAAGATCGCCGGGAAGCGGGAAAAATTTCTCAGTACACCTTTTGGTTTGAGGGCGGCATTAAGTCATACGTTGAGCAAATCAACCTGGGCCGAGACGTCAAAAACAAAGAGATTTTTTACACCAAGCGTGATTTTGGCGGCACGGCGCTGGTGGAAATTGCCGTGCAGTACACCGATGCGTTCCAGGAAACGCTGCTCGCCTTTGCGAACAACGTCCATACGGTCGAGGGGGGCACACACGTCACCGGTTTCCGCACCGCGCTGACCCGAACACTGAACGACTATGCCCGCAAGAACGGCTTAATCAAAGAAAAGGACGAAAACCTGACCTCCGACGACGTGCGCGAGGGCATGACAGCAATCATTAGCGTCAAACTGGTCGACCCGCAGTTCGAAGGGCAAACCAAGGCCAAGCTGGGCACCCCCGAAATGCGCGGGCATGTGCTGCAAGCCACGAACGAAGCCTTTGCGGAATACCTCGAGGAGCACCCGCGCGACGCGCGCGCCATTATTGAAAAAGTTGCGCTGGCCGCAAAAGCACGCTTAGCCGCTCGCGCTGCTCGCGACACCGTGCTGCGCAAGGGCGCACTCGATGGTTTTGCGCTGCCGGGCAAGTTGGCCGATTGTTCCGAACGTGACCCAGCCGCCAGCGAGTTGATTCTCGTTGAGGGCGATAGCGCCGGCGGCAGCGCCAAGTCCGGCCGCGATCGGCAGTTTCAGGCTGTATTGCCTTTGCGCGGTAAAATCCTCAACGTTGAGCGGGCCCGGCTGGACAAAATGCTCGCCAACAATGAAATTAAGGCGCTCATTATTGCGCTCGGCACCAGCATTGGCGAAACGTTTGATATCACACGCCTGCGCTACCATCGGGTGATTATCGCCACCGATGCCGACGTCGACGGCGCCCATATTTCAACCCTGCTGCTCACCCTCTTCTTCCGGTACTTTCGGCCACTCCTGGATGGCGGGTACTTGTATATCGCGCAGCCGCCACTCTACAAAATCACGGCTGGCAAAAAAGTACAGTACGTCTATAACGATAAGCAGAAAGACGAATTAGCCAAACAGTTCGCCAAAGACAAACAAGCCATCGATATTCAACGCTATAAAGGTTTGGGCGAAATGAACCCCAGTGAGCTGTGGGAAACAACCCTCGATCCGGCGAACCGCGTGCTCAAACAAGTCACCGTGCGTGATGCTAAAGAAGCCGACCAGATCTTCGAAATTCTCATGGGTAACGAAGTCGCTCCCAGGAAAAAATGGATTCAGACTCACGCAAAAGCAGTAGAGAATCTCGATATATAGGCCCAGGATTTGCGAGCCGCAGGCGAGCACCCGCCGAATTGGCGGGCAGACGCACGCCAAAGCAGTGGAAAACCTGGACATTTAACTTGTATTTTTCTGCCGCCTGTACTACTATGCACCCCATAAGCCCTGGCGGGCTTTTTTAGAACCACGAAAGCAATGGCCAAACAGGTAAAAATTTCCGTCATGAATCTGCCGCGCGCTGCCTGGCAATTTATCCGCGAAGCGCGCGAGGAGCTAAAAAAAGTTTCCTGGCCCGATCGAACCACTACGATCCGCTATACCATTATTGTCGTGGCCGCCTCGCTCGTGATGGGCGCCGTGGTGGGGGGAATAGATTATATCTTCACACTTTTGTTAGAATTAGTCCTATGAAAGGTAATGTCAAAAAGGGCTGGTACGTTCTCCACACCTATTCCGGGTACGAGGACAACGTCGCCCGCAATCTCCGCCAGCGCATTGAATCCATGGGCATGGAAGACAAAATCCTCCAGGTGGTGGTACCGCGCGAGAAAAAAATTCGCGTGAAAAACGGTAAGCGCCGCACCATTGAAGAGCGCTTGTTTCCGGGCTACGTGCTGGTCGAGATGATCGTCACGGAAGATTCCTGGTACGTTGTCCGCAACACGCCCAACGTCACCGGCTTCGTTGGCTCCGGCACCACCCCCACGCCCGTCTCCCAGGAAGAAGTCGACCGCCTCCTCAAGCGCATGGGCGAAGATGAGCCCAAATACAAGATTGATGTTGCCGAGGGCGACTCGGTCAAGATCACCGATGGGCCGTTTAAAGATTTCGAAGGAAAAATCGCCGAGGTCAATGAGGCCAAGGGCACCATTAAAGTACTCGTCAACGTCTTCGGGCGGGAAACCCCCGTCGAGCTTGACTTTTTGCAGGTTCACAAGGAAGCTTGAAGATCCTATGCCCGAAATACTTACCACGCTCAAAATTCAGGCTCCGGCCGGTAAAGCGACACCAGCTCCACCCGTGGGACCAGCCCTGGGGCAGCACGGCCTGAATATCCAGGATTTCGTCAGCCGCTTTAACGACATGACGAAAGATTTAGACGGCGACATTATCCCCGTGGAAGTCACCGTGTTCGTCGATCGCACGTTTGCGTTAAAGCTCAAAACGCCTCCTGCCGCTGAACTGCTAAAAAAGGCCGCTAAGGTGAATAAAGGCTCGGGCACTCCGAACACTGCCAAAGTGGGCACGGTCACTCGTGCCCAAGTTCAGGAAATCGCCGAGCGCAAAATGGCCGATTTATCTGCGCGAGACATCGAAGCTGCCATGAAAATTATCGAAGGCACGGCCCGGTCAATGGGAATAACCGTAAAATAATGCGTTCAAAAGTATATCAAAAAACAAAAGCAGCCGCGCCAGCAGAAGCTGTTGATATCTCAGCGGCCGTCGCTTTTCTCAAAGAACACGCGCGCACCTCGTTCGATGAAACGGTTGAGCTGCACGCGCGCCTGGGAGTCGATGCCTCGAAATCCGACCAAGCCGTTCGCGGCACCCTCACCCTGCCCGCCGGCCCCCCCAAACAGCAGCGGATCGTTGTCTTTACCGACCAGCCCGAGCAGCAGCAAGCAGCCTTAAGTGCTGGCGCCACGCAAGCGGGGGGAGAAGAAATAATTGAGGCCATTATCAAACAAGGCTCGCTCGACGCCGACGTCACGATCGCTACTCCCGCCATGATGCCGCGCCTTGCCAAAGCCGCCCGCATCCTTGGGCCCAAAGGACTTATGCCAAATCCGAAGACAGGTACCGTCAGCGAAGACCCGCTCAACGTCATGGAGCAGCTGCGCGGCGGCCAGGTCGCGTTCAAGATGGATCAAACCGGCAGCCTACACGTGGCCATCGCCAAGCTCAGTTGGGAGGCCGAGAAAATTGTTGCCAATGCTACCGCCGCCCTCAAAGCAATTCGCGATTCCCGCCCCAGCAGCGCCAAGGGTGAATTTCTGCGGTCGGTGACACTGACCAGCACCATGGGCCCCGGCGTTCGAGTGATGTGAGTGGTTTCCTCATTTCGTTCGACGGGCTCGATTCATCGGGCAAAAACACCCAAACACAGGCATTGATCGCGCGCCTGCGCAAGGCTGGTCGACGCGTGGCTACCTTTACCACACCCGATTACACCACCCCATCCGGGCAGGAACTACGTGCCCGCTTACAAGGGAAGGTGGGCGATTGGGCCACCACGCCGTGGCAGGAAAAAATGCGCCTCTTTGCCAAAAACCGTGCCGAGCATCGCCAGGAAGTAGTCGACGCTCTCTCAGTAGGAGCTATCGTTTTGTATGATCGGTATGTGCCCAGCAGCCTGGCTTTTATCGCCGTTGAAGCAGCGTTACAAGACCCGACCGTGACTCGCGAGCAGGTCTATGGGGCTGTCCGGCAGGCCGAGTACGGGGATAATCAAATGCCGCCTGAAGACTGCTCAATTTTTCTCGATGTACCACCCGCACGTGCCCTGGCGCTGCTGGCCGGGCGCAAAGAAGCCCAGCAGGCCGCGGATGAATATACGGATCAGCTGCACGTGCAAGAAAAGCTGTATGAGGAGTATGAATATTTAACGGCCTTAGACCCCGAGCGCTATCTGCGCATTGTTTGTCTCGAGGGTGAGCAGCTCTTACCGCCAGAAGTTATTGCTGATCGTGTCTGGGCAGAAGTAACGAAACGCTTTCCCAGCCTCAAAACCTCCTCTAACTCCCCCTTGTCAGGGGGAGCACTAAGATAACACAGCTATGATGCACTATCTTGTTCCAATAGCAGCGCAGCTAAATGCCCCCCTGCTCCGCCAGCTGGCGGAGGGGGGATAGGGGGGATTTAGGAGTATGTTCATCGTCATCGAGTCCATAGATGCAGCGGGAGGAAGTACCCAGGCAAAACTGCTCGCTGACCGTCTCCAAAAAACGGGCTACGATGTGCTCTCGCTGCACTTTCCCCAAGAAGATGCCCCCACCGGTCAGTTGATTTACGAAAAATTTTTACGCAATAAGAACAAGCTTAAGCTCACTCGCCGCGAGCAAGCTTTGTTATATATTCAGGATTTCTTCTCCCGTGCCGAGGATATTCGCGAGCATTTGCAAAAGAGTTCCCCCCCTGCCCGAGGGGGGGCTAGGGGGGGTGGGAGGGCCATCGTCTCCGATCGCTTTTACGGCAGCACGCTGGCGTATCAAACAATCGGCCTCGTGGGGCAGCATCGCCGCCGGGTTATTGACTGGATTAAAGCCCTGTGCGAGCAAGGCCAACCCAACCTACCAAAACCCGACCTCGTCATTTTTCTCGACACGCCCGTAAGCCTAGCCGCTGAGCACCTCAAAAAGCGGCCCAAAGACTTTTTCGAAAACCAGCGCAAGCAGCAGGCGATCCGGCGCAGCTATCGTATGCTCGCCCGCGAAGAACGCTGGACTATCATCAATAGCGCCGACGAGCAGGGGAATCAGCGCTCAATCAAAGACATCCACACCGACATTTGGTCTGCCATTGCCAGTTGACAAATGAGAGAGCTTATATATAATACGGCCTAGTTCTCTCAAAAAAATGTCGCGCGCGGTATGCGTGGCAAATCAACGGCTCTGGGTAAGAGCTTCAAATTTCTAGTGGAGAAGTAGCCATGGCGAACCTTACCGTAACTTTCAAGTCGGGTGGAGACATGCGTCCTTTCGGACAGCAATTGGGAGCGGACATTCAGGCGTCCATTAAGGAAGAAATGGAGCATCCCAGTTTGCGCGAAGAGCGCAAACATATGCTCCTCGCGCCCGAGGATGTGCTGATCATCGAGCGTCTGCGGGCAACCCGCTTGATTGAGCCAGATGCCGCCGTGCCACACCTCGAGTATGCCGCCCCGGCCATCTCGATCATCGAGAAACCCGAAAAGGACAATCAAGGTCGCTTCGAGCTGCTGCTCACGATCTGCCATTTCACGGACTATGAGGGCAGCGACTGGTACGGCATTCACAGTGCCCACTTGCTGTACATCTTCCCAGCGCTAGCCGAGGAGGCATATACATCAGCTGGCTTTCTGAACTTCGAGACGTGCCCTCCCTCGTTCAGTCCGCCGATAGGCGCGATTCACAGCACTGGGGTGGAAGTTCGCACTGAGAATGAGTGCACAGTTGTCATGAGCCGCAGCCAGGCCTATGTCGTGGTGTGCAGCTTGGATAGGGGAAAACTGTTTGCAGAATCGTTGAGACTTGCTCACTACATCAAATGGGCAAACAGGGATTTTTGGGCAAAGATACCGCGTAAACGAGCGGCATAACTTGAATTAAGCCTGGCTGGGTGTAGGGCTAATCTGCTCTGTCAAAAAAACCAACCGCCGCGGTTTGCTTCTCAAAGCCCGCGGCTTTTTCATTATGGTCGGCGAGCGGTTGGAAATGGAAAGTGGTAAATACGTCGCTGCCATCAACGACAGCGAGTCCTGGAAAGATCTCTGCGCAACGCTCGGTCAAACCAAGTGGGAGGTACCTCGCGGCATCGCCCCCGCGACCGACGCCGACGTCGAACAAGCGATCTTAAAGATCGCCAGCAAAGAAGCGCTGGAAGAGGCCGGCTTCACACTGGCTGGAAGCGCAAGAGCAACAAGCTACTGAAGACCTCGAGATCATCGGCCAAGTGAAATTCTTTTCACCAAAGGAAATACGAGAGCTGGTGCAAAAAGGCGACATCGACGACGCTCTTTCCCTGTCCGCGCTCGCGATCGTGGGCATCAACTTCTAGCCTTTCGAGGCCCTGAAAAAATTTCGTACCATCAGACCCGTGCACGCTGTACGGGTCTTCTTTTTATCTCCCCGAGCTGCCGAAGCCTTTTTCGCCGCGGGCGGAAACAGCCAGCGCCTGCGCTTCCACAATCTCTACTGGCTCAAATTTTTGCAGCACACACTGAGCAATTTTGTCGCCTGCGTGCACTTCGTACGGTGCTCCAGAAAGATTAATCAGCACAATTTTCCACTCCCCGCGATACCCGCTATCAATTACGCCAGCCAAGCGGTGAATGCCTTTACTGCCCAGCCCCGACCGGTCCCAGATTAACGCCACGTAGCCCTCCGGAAATTCAACCGAAATACCCGTCGTGAACGCATGCACCTCGCCCGGCTGGAGGGTGTAGGACTCATTGGTGTAGACGTCGATGCCAGCGTCAGCCGGGTTATCTTTTGCCGGCAGCTTCGCGTCGGCCGATAGTTTTTGCACGTTGAACGTAATCATGAAATTTTCTCTGACCCAAGCATTGTTTCTGCAGGCGTTTTCCGTCCGGCGTATTTAGCACCTGGCTTCTTATTATACGGCCGCTCGGCAGGGGAGGACAGCGGTTCAAACACCAGCTGGCAAATACGCATTTTGGGGTAGAGCAATATCGGCATCATCCCAATGTTGGATAACTCCATCGTGATCACGCCGCGAAATCCCGGGTCGATGTGTCCGGCCGTAGAGTGGATCACTAACCCCAGCCGGCCAAGGCTGCTGCGTCCATCAATGCGCGCCGCAATATCATCGGGCAGCTCCACCCATTCCATAATCGAAGCTAAACAAAATTCACCGGGCTGAATCACGTACGGCTCTTTTTTGCTAATCACAATCACTTCGGTCATGCCCTCCATCGTCTTCGGGTCAAACGGATCCACATACGGCCGCCGCCGGTGCTTAAAGACCCGAAAGTGATAGCCCAGGCGCAGATCCAAGCTACTCGACCCCAGCTGTTCGGCCAGATTCGGCGCAGGCTTCACCACGATGCGCTTCTCGCGCAAGGCTTTCTTAATATCCCGATCAGAAAGAATCATCTGATCAGTATTATCAATCTGGATGCAGAAAACAATACGTCCCACAGTCCATCGCTAACTCCCTCGATATTACGTAATATCGAGGGAAGTAAAGGATCTAATTGCATAGCAAAACAAAAGTGAGTAGGCTTCGTTTTATGGAGCTTGAACCCGTCATCGGCCTGGAAATCCACGTGCAGCTAAAAACCAAGTCCAAGATGTTTTGTTCGTGCGCTAATATGTTTCCCGCCGCAGCGGGACCCCGCCAGCAGGCGGTGGTGGCGGACGTGCCCCCCAACAGCGCCATTTGCCCCATTTGTCTCGGCTACCCCGGCACCCTGCCCGTGCCTAATCGCCAAGCCATTGAGTGGACTCAGCTCGCTGGCGCTGCCCTGAACTGCGAGCTGGCGACCAAGAGCAAATTCGACCGCAAAAGCTACTTCTACCCCGATTTGCCCAAAGGCTACCAGATTAGCCAATACGACCAGCCATTTTGCGGCAAGGGGGAGCTGCTTGGCGTTGGCATCACTCGTATTCACCTCGAAGAAGATGCCGCTAAGAATGTTCACCCCGAGGGGGCCAACTACACCCTCATTGATTTTAACCGCGCCGGCACCCCGTTAATGGAAATCGTCACCGAACCGGACATTCGCTCGCCCCAGCAGGCCAAGGAGTTTCTACAGGAAATCCAGCGCATTATGCGGGCACTTAAAATCTCTGATGCCGATATGGAAAAAGGGCAATTACGTTGCGATGCGAACATCTCGCTCAGAGAAAAGGGCAGCAGCGAGTTGCACCCCAAAACTGAAGTAAAAAATATTAATTCATTTCGCTTTGTCGAAAAAGCGCTGCAGTATGAGATCAACCGGCAAACGAGAGAGTGGGAAGAGACCGGCCCGCCCCAGCAGCAATCAACCCGTGGCTTCAATGCCGCCAAGGGGGAAACGTACGAACAGCGGACAAAAGAAGCCGCGGCGGACTACCGCTATTTTCCCGAGCCGGACATTCCACCCTTTCAGTTTTCTGCCTCAGAACTAGAGCAGCGCCGCCTCGATGTGCCCGAGTTGCCGCACCAGCGTCGCCAGCGCTTGCAGGAGCAGTTCAACCTCACCCCGGAGCTCGCCAGCGCATTCGCCGAAAAAATTGAACTGGCCGGTTTCTTTGAGCAAGTGGGCTCAGAAGTACGCCAGCTTATTAACGATCGCGAAGAGCTCACCAGTGCCGACGAGCAGGCGCTGCTCAAGCAAGCCGCCAACCTCATCACCAGACATTTGGGTGGCGAGAAAGTAAACATCAGCCCCGCGAATTGTGCCGAACTCGTCGTCCTCATTCACTTGGGCGCGGTGAACAAAAGCTCGCTAGCCCAGGTGCTCGCCGAGATGCAGCGCACCGGCGGCGACCCGGATCACATTATTCAGAACCTGGGGCTGGCGCAAGTAAGTGGCGCCGACGAACTCACGCAAGTTGTCGAAGAAGTCATAGCAGGCAATCCCGACATCGTCGCCAAAATCAAAGCGGGCAAAGAAGCGGCCATCCAGGCCTTAGTCGGCCAGGTCATGGCTAAGACCCGCGGCACGGCTAACCCAGCCATCGTCCTCGAGCTGCTCAAGAAGCATTTGGACTGAGGAAGACCACGTAATCTCTTTCCGTCCCCGCCACCAGGACATTTGCCGCCGCGCGTAGCGGAGGTTAACTCTCGTCATTTCCTCGATAGTCTCCTGTTTGTTTTTCCGGCCTGCCATAAACTCGAGCGCCTGTTTGTAGTTGAGAGTCTGCAGCAGCGGCAGATCGCTGCCAAAGCGGTTTATTAAGCGCTGTGTTTCTTCGACTAAGCCTGCTGTCAGCATTGTTTCTGCCCGCGTGCGCAAGCGCTTTTCCAGTTCCTCCCAGCTCGGCATGAGGCCGAGCATCTGCACGTCATATTTTGGCTCCCGTTTTCTGCGAGATTCTGAAAACGGCCGGCCAGTTTTGGCTATCACTTCCAGCGCTCGAATGATCCGGCGTTTGTTCTGCGGCTGGATGAAAGCTTTCGCTGCCGGGTCTTTTTTCAGCAGCTCGGCGTAAAGTTTATCCACTGGCTGCACCTCAAGCTCCGCGCGCATTGCTTCATCGGGCTCCACTTGCGGAATAGCATAGTTGTAAACAACACTGTCGATATACAGCATTGTCCCACCGACAAGTAGGCATGCCCGCCGCTCTGGCGGGGGAGTAGTGCCGTCAGCTATCAGGCGATCAATTATGGCAAATGCCGCCTGCTGCCACTCGGCCAATGTCAGCGGTTCGTCTGGCTCTCGTATATCGACCAGGTACTGCGGAGTACTGCCAGTGTCTTTTTGTTTAGCTGTGCCAATATCCATGCCGCGATACACCTGCCGCGAATCCGCGGAAAGGAGAGCTGCCCGCCCAAGGTTATGTGCCAGCTTTATCGCCGCCTCAGTTTTTCCGGAGCCCGTGGGCCCGACTATCGCGTACATAGAATCCTGGGTACTATAATGCTATGTCGAAAATTTTTGGGCTAGCCCTAATTGCGCTCGGCGTTTTTCTGGTCCTCAGTGGCGCTGTGGAGGTAAAAGTGCACGCGGAAAAAATCAGAGCGCTGCCGGAAATTGTTTTAAGCGGGGCCAAAGATGGTTCGCTGCTGGGCACCGCTCAGCGCGCGGTGCTAAAAGCCCGCCGCTTCGGCGAAAATCTGCTTATTCAAGATAAAACCAAACGCCTGGAAGTAGCCCTTCTCAACGTCCAGGCCGACGCGAAACGCCTCCAGCAGGCGCTGGAGAGCAAGGCGGAGGCGAGCACGCTGCTGCCCGATGCCGAAATGCTCCTCGATTCACTGCGCCAGGTGCGCACCGCCGCCCAGCTTGCGCCCGTTGATGCTGTTGCCGCGCGCAAAGAAGATTCCGCCCGCGCCTTTGCCGATGCGAGGCAAGTGTTGCAAGCCTTGCGCGAGCAACAGCAGGAAGTAGCCAGCATTGAAGAAGAACTACAGCGGCTCACCGCTTCGCTCGAAGAACAAGTCGGCAGCCTTAGCAGCGAAACAGCTTCTCCCACGCCCAGTCCCAGCAGTGCACCGCTGAAGTTCTAAGTTACGCTCGCTGCTGCACCTGCTCGGTTAAACTGGCGATAACATCGGTCACGCTTGTCGCCCCCTCATCTCCACCTGCCCGCGTGCGCAGCGCCACCGTCTGCGCCGCCGCTTCTTTTTTGCCAATAATCAGCATAACGGGAATTTTAAACTGCTGAGCGTCGCGGATTTTTTTGCCGATACTTTCTGCTCGCGCATCAATCTCAACACGCAAGCCCGCTGCACGCAGCTGCTCCTCGACACCCTGCGCATAGTCCCGCTGGTCATCAGAAATCGGCAAGACCGCCACCTGGGTCGGGGAGAGCCACAGCGGCAGCGCGCCCGCGTAGTGTTCCAGTAGAATTGCCATGAAGCGTTCCAGCGATCCGCTAATCGCCCGATGGATCATAATAGGCGGCACTTTCACTCCCTCAGCATCAATGTATGTCAGGTCAAACCGCTGCGGCATGACGAAATCCAGCTGGATCGTCGCCAGCTGCCACCGTCGCCCCAGCGCGTCCGTCGCGATAAAATCTATCTTCGGCCCATAGAATGCCGCCTCGCCCTCATCACGTTTATACTGCATCCCGCTGTCATAGAGTGCAGCCGCCAGTTGCTGCTCTGCTCGATCCCAATAGATAGGATCCCCTAAATATTTATCAGGCGTCTTGGGATCGCGCACCGACAGATGTGGCTCAAGCTCAAATGTAAAAGCTGCATAAAAATCCCGAATAAGACCAAAGACCGTCGCAATCTCCTCACGCAGCTGTTCTGGCGTGCAGAAAACATGTGCATCATCTTGAGTAATGCTGCGTACGCGCGCTAATCCCAACAGTTCTCCAGGCTTCTCATCGCGGTAAATAGTTGTAGTTTCCGCATATCGCAATGGAAGATCGCGGTAGCTACGCGGTCGGCTCGCATAAACTTGGATATGGTGAGGACAGTTCATTGGTTTCATCACCAGTTCCTCACCGGACTTCCCGGTGACGTAAAACAAGTTCTCTTTAAATTTGTCCCAATGCCCGCTCGTTTTGTACAGCTCACCTTTGGCAATGTGGGGAATGTGCACCTGCCGATAGCCCCGTGGCTCTTGCAACGAGCGCAAGTATGCCTCAAGCTCCTGGCGGATAACGGTGCCGCGCGGCGTAAACAGCGGCAGGCCAGGCCCGACCAGGGGAGAGAACGTAAACAAATCCAACTCTTGCCCCAGTTTGCGGTGATCGCGCTCCTTGGCCTCTTTCAGCATCGTCAGGTGGGCCTGCAATTCCTCTTCAGTCGCAAACAGTGACCCGTAAATTCGCGTCAGCATCGGCTTGTTTTCGTCTCCGCGCCAATAGGCACCCGCCAGGGAGAGCAGCTTAAACGCCCCCAGCTCTTTACTGGGATTATCGACGTGGCCACCGCGACACAGATCGGTGAATCCTCCGGCAATATACAGCGTGATCGGCTCGCCTTTCTTCGCAATCTCGTCAATTAGCTCTAGTTTAAACAGATTATCCTTAAATAACTCTCGCGCCTCAGCAGCAGGCACTTCACGGTGCGAAAACGCTGTCCAGCCTGCCAGCAATTTCCGCATCGCTTTCTCGATCTTCGGCAACTCAGTCTCTGACAACGGCTGGTCACCAAAGTCAAAATCATAATAAAAACCATGTTCAATTGCCGGGCCAATTGTTGGCTTGGCCTCCGGCCGCACCTGTAGCACTGCCGCGGCCAGCAAATGCGCGGCCGAGTGGCGAGCGAGTGTGAGCTGGTCGTTATGTTCCGGCTGATTCATGAATTATCTTTATACTTCTGCATTCTAGCACAGGCAAACCTATTCTATTGCGATCAGCGTTGCACCGGCTCTTTGAGCACAATCTCGACCGCCTCCGAGCGGGCGGGGACGGAGCGCACCCAGAACGGCGAGAAGGTCACGTTGACCTCGCCCACTTCTGAAAAGCCAGCAAAGTGCGCCCGGACCTCATCGGCGGAAAGCCCCGCTAAATTATCACTGCGCAGCACCGTTGGCCCCACTTTCGCCGCATACGTACCCGTGAGCTTTCCCACAACCCGTGCCTCACCCCGCTCAAAGTCAACGCGGGCTACGTCGAGCTGAAAAGAATCTGGTTGGTACGAAATGAATTCTTCGTTAGGATCCACGTTCGAGCGCAGTGCGAGCAGTGTTAAGCTCAGCAGATCATTGTCGCTCACCTGAAACGCGCGCCCGCGCGCCTGGATACGAATCGAAAACTCTTTGGTTTTACTGCCTGCCTCCGCCGAGACTTCTTCGGCTTGCGTCTCGAGGCGGGTTAAATCGGCGCGCA
>DATDVI010000061.1:0-11521 GCA_035290125.1 Candidatus Anderseniibacteriota bacterium | reverse complement strand
AAAGCGTCGACGCCTGGCAAGTATCCCGCTCGCTCAACCGCGCGCACCAGCAACGCAAAGGCCGACTCGCTTTGGTCGAGCTTAGGCGCAAAGCCACCCTCATCAGCAATTTCTACCTGAAACCCCGCCTCAAGCAGCACTTCCCGCAGCGCATGGTAGATCTCAACTCCCATCCGGAGCGCATCAGCAAAACTGGGCGAGCCGATCGGCAACACATGGTATTCCTGAATCGACAGCGAGTTGCTGGCATGCCGGCCGCCGTTAATAAGATTCATCTGCGGCACCGGCAGCGTCGCCTCCCGGTGGGGAAACAGCTGCTGCAAGTACAGGTACAAGGGCAACCCCTGGGCGACAGCCTCCGTGCGCGCGCAGGCCAGGGAGACGGCCAGAATCGCATTGGCTCCTAGGCGGGATTTGGTTGGCGTGCCATCAGCTTCGAGCAGCGTCCGGTCAATTTTGTCCTGGTTAGCCGTACTCTTGCCCGTGAGCGCCGCCTGAATCTCTCCCTCAATGTTTGCCATTGCTTTAAGCACCCCCTGGCCGCGAAAGCGCTTTGCGTCTCCATCGCGCAACTCGAACGCCTCATGCCGGCCAGTGGAGGCACCCGAGGGAACCATCGCCTGGCCGCGCACACCCCCCTCGGCTTCAATCTCAGCCATCACGGTTGGGTTCCCGCGCGAATCCAACACCTCAAAGGCCGTGATCTTTTCAATCTTGGGCATAGAGCGGCGTCAGCCCCGGCAGCGTGCTATCCTCCAGCAGCGCAACCATGGCGCCGCCGCCAACCGACACGTGGTCAAAGCGTTTCACGAGCTTGAGCCGCTCGAGAATATTGACGGTATCTCCGCCACCAACCACTCGAAAGCCTGGCAACGCGGCCAGCCCAATAGCGAGACCACTTGTGCCGCTCCGATACGCTTCTTCTTCCACTTTACCTAAAGGGCCATTCCATAAAATAGTGCCGGCACTCTGGCAGAGATCAAGATACCGCTTAACGGTGTAGGGCCCTACATCCCACACACCTCCAACATCGGCTGGAATTTTATTCGACAACACCGTCACCGCTCCGACCGCGCCGCTCTGCGGGCCCACCACGACATCTTCCGGAAGCTCAATTTTATCTGAATATTTCTCCCACAGCTCCTCGGCTGCCGCTAGGTCTTCGGCTGCACACTGCTCGGCGGAACACTTGCGGAGTGCCACCAGAAAGGCGTTGGCCAGCACACCTCCCAAACACAAATGATCAACTTCGGCCAGCAGCTTCTCCAATAATCTAATCTTCGTCTTTACCTTAGCCCCGCTGACAATCGCCACATACGGCTTAGCCGGCCGAGCCGACAGCTCCGTCAGCACTGTATATTCCTCCACCAGCCGCCGCCCCGCCGCAGCCGGCAGCAACCGCGGCACCAGCGCTACGGAGGTATGCGCTCGATGCGCAACGCTAAATGCTTCATTAATATACACCTCGGCCAGATTTGCCAGCTCCTGAGCCAGCTTTTCGCTGCCCGCCTCTTCGCGCTCATCCCAACGCACGTTGGGCAGCAGAATCGCCGTCCCCGCCTCCATCGCAGAAATGGCAGCGGTTACCTCGGCCCCATACAAGCGCTTGAGTAAGCGCACCTCATCATGCAGCAAGTCCGACAGCCGGCGCCGCACCGGCTCGAGGTCGAATTCGCTGTTGCCCTCATCGGGGCGCCCGAGGTGCGTGAGCAAAATGACCTTACAGCGCCGTTGGAGCAGTTCCTCCAAGGTAGGCAGCGCCGCCTGAATACGGTAATCCTCGAACGCATCAACCACGCCATCAGCCCCCACCGACACGTTAAAATCAACCCGGACCAGCACGGTTTTACCGTCCAGCAGTATATCGTCCATGGTCATAAGCCGTGGCATCCTTTTATCATACTGGATTCGGTGCTACACAGAAATGATCTCGTTCCGCCTGTTCTCTAGCTCGTTCCCAATCTGAGGTACCCCATGAACCGCAAAACAATCGCTTTGCCCGGTCGGTACGATGTAGATATCACCGACATTCAGTCGCTCAGCGGCCCGCGTCTGCGTATTCGAGGAATATCGCCAACAAGTGGCCGCGCCCAGTACTGCCCAAGCCATATTCGAACTGCTCATGGCTCACGCAAACGACGTCGCGTAACCCCAAGCCAGGACTAACCCTGGCTCTTTTTTTATGCCTGTGCCAGCGCGGCGGCTTGCTCGACTAATCGGTTCGAGTACCCCCACTCGTTGTCGTACCACGCCATGACTTTCACCAAATCTCCCCCCACCACGCGCGTCAGCGATAAATCTACAATGGCCGAGTGCGGGTCGCCGATAAAATCACTCGACACGACTGGCTCATCTGTCACTGCCAGAATGTCACCATATATTGGACTAACCGCCGCCTCTTTAAAAATACCGTTAATGGTCTCCATATCAGTTTTCTTTTTCGTCACCAGCGTAACATCTGCCATCGAGACGACCGACACCGGCACTCGCAGCGCCACCCCATCAAATTTGTCCTTGAGCGCCGGGTACGATTTCGTCGCGGCAATTGCTGCTCCCGTGCTGGAGGGCACAATATTAATCGCGGCGGCGCGCCCGCGCCGCGCGTCGCTCTTGCCACCCGGCCCATCGACTAACCCTTGCGTCGCCGTGTAGGCATGCACCGTGGTGAGTAATGCTTTCTCTACGCCCAGCGCCTGATCCAGCACAGCAACAACTGGTGCGGCACAGTTAGTCGTACAGGAAGCATTGGAGACAATGTCGTGCCCGACTAGCGCTTTTTCATTCACGCCGGCAATGACGGTCGGCACCTCGATGCTCTCCGTCGGGGCCGAAATAATCACGCGCCTGGCTCCCGCCGTAATATGGAACCGCGCCTCTTCAGCGTCAGTAAACACACCCGTGGACTCGATCACCACATCAATCTTGAGATCTCCCCAGGGTAGCTTGGCCGGTTCTCGTTCTTGGTAGACGCGCACAAGCGTATCCCCCACCACGAGCCTACCCTCACGAACAGCCACGCTCTGCCCGTAGCGTCCGTAGACAGAATCAAAGCGCAGCAGGTAAGCCAGGTCCTGTATATCACCCAAGTCATTAATCGCCACTACCTCAATATGTTCATGCTCAAGCGCAATCTTGAATGCTGCCCGGCCGATCCGGCCAAAGCCGTTTATCACTAAGCGAACTCGAGAGTTATCTGCCATGTTTATTAAATGCTACGGGCTTAATACCTGGGTTTTCAGCAATTATTTTTTCGACACCCTCCACAGTGAGCAACCCCTCCCGCGCTCCCACATACTGTACCACGCTGGTAGAGTTGGCGTTACCCCACAACATAGCTTCATAGAGGGATTTGCCCGCCACCAGCGCCGCCAGAAACCCAGAACCAAAGGCATCTCCCGCCCCGGTTCGCTCAATCACCGGCCCGGCAAAGATGGGAAGCTGCCACGCCTGCTGGCTACCGGAAGCGTACGAACCGTCCGGCCCATCGGTTAACACCATTATTTTTACTCCCAGCTCATGAAAACCCTCCAGCAGCGCAGCCACATCATCGCCCGGCAACCCCAGCACTTCCGCTGCTTCCTCGCGATTCAAAAAGAGAACGTCCGAGCGTGCCAGCAGCGGTAAGAGCTTATCCTTGCCCAGATGCAATTGGTGCGTTCCCGGATTAAACGCCAGGCGAACATCGGGCGATCGCCCCAGGTACTCCAACACTTGGGCGTGCAGCGCCTCCACGCCTTCGCTCGCCGCCGACGTCAGATACAACCAGCGTGGAGTATCAAGTCGCGGCAGTCGATAGGCCCGCGGCTCATGGTAGACCAGAATCGTTCGCTCGCCGCGAAAATTAATCACCGCCGAAAAATTCGTGCCCCGCTCCTGATCAAAAACGACGTACCGAGCATCGACGCCGTTGTCTTTTAAAACATCTACCGCCAGCTTTCCCTGCACATCCTCGCCAACCACCGTGTACAGCGCGCTCGCCGCACCCAGACGGGAGACGCCAATAGCATGGTTAGCCGCATTCCCCACCGCCGGTACATCCGTTTTGCGATCCACCGCTATTTTATCCGCGTAATCAAGACAAATTTTACAGTGTTCGCCATCGAGGTCGCACTGCACGCTTGCATCCGAAAGCTGCAGAAAAATATCCTGGGTCGTGTCCCCGATCGCCACTACGTCAAACGGTTTCATCTCCTCATCATACCGCCTGCCGCCCTGCCGCGCCAAAGAGCGTTAGCTTCTCGGCCACCACCTGGCGCACGGCCTCCCGCGCTGGCCCCAGGATCTCCCGCGGGTCCGACTTCTCATGCGACTGCGCAAAGTACGCCCGCACCGCCTCCTCAAAGGCCAGGCGAAGTTCGGTGTCAACATTAATCTTACACACGTTCGTGGCCGCTGCCGCCCGCAGATGCTCAGCCGCCAAACCGGAAGCCCCATGGATAACCAGAGGCAGGGCCGGCGCGGCTTTTTCAATCGCTTCCAGTAATTCAAAACGAATATACTCTTGCCCCGTGAACGCACCATGAATAGTACCAACCGAGACAGCCAGACTATCCGCACCTGTTTCCTGGACAAACCGAGCGACATCGGCTGGCTGCGTCAACGCCTCAGCAGGCGTCCGGGCGCCTCTCAGTTCGCGAGCACCCTCAACCCCCAAAATAGCCCCCAGCTCGGCTTCCACCCACACGCCGCGCTCATGTGCATACGCCACCACCTCTCGTACGATCGCAATATTTTCCGGCAGGCTGCGGGTCGACGCATCAATCATTACCGAAGCATACCCGGCCGCAATACACTGTTTGATAATCGCTAAGCTGCGGCCATGATCCAAGTGCAAATAAACGGGTATTGAAGCCTCAAGCGCTAACGTCTTAATCAGCCCGGAGAGGGTTGGGAGCCCCGCATACTCAATGGCTTTTTCTGATGTCTGGATAATCACCGGCGCGTGCCGCTCTTCTGCCGCCTTAATAATGGCTTGGGTAAGCTCAAGATTAGTGGTATTAAAAGCCCCGAGCGCGTAGCGCCCGGCAAAAGCCGCCGCCATGAGCTCATGCGGCCGAGACAGCATCACCTACAGCGTTAACAATGGCCAAAAACTTGCGCGGCTCCAGCGACGCAGCACCAACCAGTAAGCCGTTCACCCCCGGCTCACGCGCATACAAGCCAGCCGTCTCGGACTTCACGCTGCCGCCATAGACCAGGCGTACCCGCTGGGCAGTGTCGCGATCAAACCGCTCAGCGATGAGCTTTCGCATGAGCAGCATAACGCCGCTCACCTCGCCCGGCTCAGGTAGCTGCGTCGGCGCCTGCGCGGAAATGGCCCAGATCGGTTCATAGGCAAGCACCACTTTGCTCAACGACGCGCGAGTCATTTTCCGAAGCAACGTATCCATCTGGGCAGAAATTTTTTCGATCGTCTGGTCCGCCGCTCGCTCATCCGCTGTCTCGCCCAGGCACACGATGGGTGCCAGTCCGTAGCGCAAGAGCAAGTGGACCGCACGTTCAACATCGTCGTCACGCTGGCCGAACGCCGCCCGCACCTCCGAGTGACCCACCAGACAGTATCGGCTAAATGGCGCAATCTGACTGACCGACACCCCGCCCGTCCAGGCGCCTTTTTCTTCGTGGTGAACGTGCTGCGCCCCCACCGCGATCACGGTACCGGCCAGCAGATCACACAGCAAAGGCAATGACGGAAAAGACGGACACACCACGACTTCCACGATGTCCGGAAATTCTTTCTGGTGGCGCTTCAAGGCCCGCGCGAGTGCCATCTCGCCACCCTGTGACAGCTCCATTTTCCAGTTGCCTATTACCAGCGATCGCTGCATCAGCCTTAAGCTTACGACCCAATCCGCGCCTCGCGCAAATAGCGCGCAGCTGCCTCGGGCGTGGTGGTGATCACGGGCACACCGGTCCCCAGCTCGAGACCGCCCAACTCGCCGAGGCGCGGCACAATCGCCACATGCCAGCGGAACTGATCGAAAGTCGAACGGTCACACACAAAGCCCGTGTCGTCACACGGCGCCGAGTAGAGATAGTAATTAAACGGCGGATTCTGCAAACCAGCATAGATACGTGCCAAAACACTTTGCAGCATCTCGGCTAAGGCAGAGAGCTTAACGGGATCAGTATTCTCGAAATACGGTTCCTGATACCTAGGCACGATCCATGTCTCAAACGAAAAACGCGAAGCATACGGGCAAAAAGCCAGAAAAAATTCATTTTCCGCTACCACCCGCTGACCGTCCTGCGTCTCAAAATTGAGCACGGCCGTAAATGGATCTTGCCCCAGGCGCTGAGCCGCGCTCTGGGCACCGGTGAGTAAATCTTGAATGTCATTCGGCAAAACCGGCAGCGCAAAAATCTGCTGATGGGGATGCGCCAGCGAGGCTCCCGCCTCTTCGCCGTGGTTTTTAATAATCTGAATGTAGTTAACGGCACTCTTCGCCGCGAGCTGGCGATAGCGCAACAGCAACGCCTCGAGCTGCAAGGCGACCTCAGCAGCCGAAAGGTGCGCCTCAATCTGGTGGTGCCAGCGGGTAGCCAATAGCTCATGGTAGCCCACCGCCTCGAGCGCCCGATACGGCCCCACCTGCCAGCTGCGAAACTCCTCGCGCACCGCGAGTGCCGGATACTTGTTCGGGAAAACATGCACTTGCCACTGGTCTGGATCATCCGGCAAGCGCAGCAGGTCCGGCTCCTGAGGAAATTCAGCCACATTACAAAATGGACAGTCGGCCTTGTATTTTGCCGCTGGAACTACCGTGTGCCGTGCGGCCGTAAAATCACTTGGCTTCTGTGCTCGCCCCGGCGCAACGAGCACCCATTTGCCCGTAATCAGATCCTGCCGTACCTCACCCAAGTTATTTTTTGGTTGCATACTTCCTACGCCAGATAGTAAGCCGCACTTTCACCACCTCGAGCAAAACCTCGAGGTACGCGGTCGCCTTAACCTTGCTGTCTACATCGTTCACCCAACGAATAGGCCGCTCCACAATGTTGTAACCCAGCTGCCGAGCGACCGCCAGCGCCTCAATATCAAAGGCCCAGCGATGGAGCGTCAGGCGCGGAAAAACATCTTCAGCGGCGCGGGCCGAGAAAATTTTAAAGCCCGCTTGCGTATCTTTAATCCCCGGCACCGCCCAGAATTGAATCCACAAATTGCCAAGGTCACCCAGTTTCTCCTTGAGCCACGATTGGTGCACTGCAATGTCCGCTCCCGGCACATCGCGCGAGCCAATCACCACATCAAAACCACCCGAAAAATACGGCATAAATTGTTCGACATGATCAATAGTCGTTGAGTTGTCAGCATCCATAAACAGGCGATACTGCCCGGAGGTATGCAGCATACCGTAGCGTACGGCGTAGCCCTTGCCCCGGTTCGCGCCGTACTTCAGGAGGCGCACCCGCGGCTCCTGCACGCGCATTGCCAGCACCACAGCATCGGTACCATCACTTGAGCCATCGTTCACCACAACAATTTCCCAGCTGTATGACTGGCGCTCCAAGTACGCCACCGTCTTCTTCAGCGTCGCTGGTAGTCGCTTCTCTTCATTGTAAGCCGGAATCACGACCGACAAATAAATTCCGCCGTGCATCTCTCTATTGTACTCAGGAAGTCCCCGTGTGGCTATGCAAAACAGTTACCTGCCACGCCGACGACGGCGCTGCGCATACGCAGCCAGCGCTGCATCAAACTCCGCGGGGCTAAAATCCGGCCAGAATGTATCCGTGAAATAGAGTTCAGCATCGGCCGCATCCCACATCATAAAGCCGTTCGATAAATGTGGATCTCCAGCCGTGCGGATAATCAAATCAACTGGCGGCAGATCCTTAGTAAACAGGTGCCGCTTAATCGTCTGGGCATTGATGTTCGTTTTGCTGTCGCGGGCTTCGCGCGTGATCTCGCGCACCGCCTGCAGCATTTCATCGGTCCCGTTGTAGACCAGGAAAAAATTGAGGTGTCGTTTTGTATACCCAGCTGTCGCCGTTATCGTTTTCTCTATTTCCCGCCTAACCGGCATCGGAAACTTCTCCCGCCAACGACCGAAAACATTAATCCGCGTTTGCCGCTCATGAATCTTCGGGTCAGTCGTCAGCCGCGCAAATTCCCGCTGAAATATTTTCAGCAAGCCGGCGACCTCGCGCACACTGCGCTTCGTCAAGTTATCCAGCGACATGCCCCACAGCGACAAATGCTCCACGCCGCGTTCGGCCGCCTGCTCCGCAATGTCTTCAAAAATACCTACGCCCTTTTCATGCCCCCGAAACGCCGTCAGGCCCTGCTGCTTCGCCCAGCGTCGATTGCCATCCGGAATAATCGCCACGTGGCGGGGAATGCTATCAATCATTGCGTCGCAAATACTCCTCGAGCATCAGCCGCGCGGCTTCCATGTGCTCATCTTGCGACGAAGCACCCTCACGTGCCAAGTTTTGCGCCGCTTCATGGCTGGTTAACGTCTCATCAACGCTTTCGATTTCGACTGCCTCACCAAGTTCCGCACGTAATTTTTGGATAAATTGCTGCGAAACGCGCGTCTGCGCCGTTTCGCGTCCGGCCAGGCTCACCGGCACACCAACCAGAATTTTCTGAACGCGCTCTTTCTGAGCAATCTCATGCAAAATAGGCAGCGCTGGTGTTGTTTTCTGGTCAATCACCGAATGCCGCAGCGCCAGGCGCCCCTCCGGATCGGTGATCGCCAAGCCAATATAGCGCTCGCCAAAATCAATACACAGCATCACCATAACCCAAGTTACACCCCGGGGGTGGAAGTGGTTAGGACTCGCGGCCCTGCCGCCGTGATTGCCACCGTGTGCTCTTCGTGCGCCGAGAGCTTACCTGTCTTTGTCATAATTCCCCATCCGTCCGGCCCCGTCTTGACGGTTGCCTTGCCGATCGTGACCATCGGTTCAATCGCAATGACTAACCCCTCCACTAATTCTTCTCCCTCGCCCGGCTCGCCATAGTTCGGCACTTTCGGCTCCTCGTGCACCGCAAAACCGACGCCGTGGCCCACCAGTGCCGTCACCACATTGAGCCCCTCGTTTTCCACGTACTGCTGCACGGCCGCACCGATGTCGCCGGTCGTATTCCCCACCCGCGCCTGATTAATGCCCAACTGCAGTGCCTGGCGGGTAACGCGCATCAGGTGCGCCGCTTCATCTGAAACCGCACCGACCCCAACTGTTCGGGCGCTATCTAAATAAAGACCATCGTAGACAATGCCCAGATCCAGCCCAACTACGTCGCCCTCCCGCAGCGGCATATCATCCGGTAGCCCATGCACAACCGTATCATTGACCGAGACACACAGCGCCGCGGGAAACGGGTTGCGTCCATCGGGCGCATAGTTTAAGAACGCCGGCACCGCGCCATGCGCCGCAATGCGCTCTCGCGCCAAGGCATCCAGCTCGCGCGGCGTCACGCCTACCTGGGCAGCCAGGACCAATTCATCCAGAATCGTTGCCAGCTTCCCCCCACCAACCGCCAGGCGCTCAATCTCCTGCGCCGACTTGAGGCGAATCATACGTCGCAATACCCTGCATAACGGCTTCGTGGACTTCTGGTACCGGCGGCATGCCATCAACCTCGTGCGCAATACCCTCCGCCAAGTATCGTTCAACTACGGGATACGTCTGGTTCATGAATTCATCCCAGCGCGTGGCAAATTTCTCTGGGGCGTCGTCCGGCCGCGATCCTACCTGTCCCCCAAGCTCGGCACAGCGCCGACGATCTTCGTCCGTCATCACAGGAAAATCGCTCGCAACGCCCAAGCAAAATTGCCGTTGGCTGTTGCGGCGGATCATTTCATCCCGGTCAACGTTCAAGTACAGCGCCATTGGTGCGCCATAGCCTGCTTCTTTAAAAAATGCATCGATGATAGCCGCTTCTTTCACCGTTCGCGGCGTGCTGTCGAAAATAAGTCCCTGTCCCTCACTCACATGCTGGCGAATCGCCTTAATGACAATCTCCGCCGCCGATTCCGGCGGCATCAAGAAACCATTTTCAATCGTCTCCTTAACTTTTCGTCCAAAGGGCGTGTCTTGCTGCGCTGCCTCACGAAAAGCGCTACCAGTACTAAACTGATGATACCCAATTTTCTCGGCCAGCATGGCCGCTTGCGTACCCTTGCCCGCCCCGGGCGGACCCATGACATAGATAACTTTTGGTAACCTGCTCACTACGTCAGAAAGCCCTCGTACTCACGCATCGTCAATTGCGACTCTATCTGTTTCATCGTCTCGAGCACGACTGAGACAACGATCAAGAGGGCTGTCCCGCCAATCGTCAGGGAGGTAATGCCTAAAATCCCCTGCATAATCAGCGGCAGCACGGCGATGAGCCCCAGAAAGAGCGCGCCGGTGAGCGTAATCCGGCTGACGGTGTGCTTCAAGAACGCAGCCGTCCGCCGCCCTGGCCGTACCCCCGGCACAAAACCGCCCTGCTTCTGTAAGTTCTCGGCAATATTGTTCGGATCAAACGTAACTGAGGTATAAAAGTACGTAAAAGCAACGACGAGAACAAAGTAGGTCAGCCCATAAAACCATTGGTCCTGAATAAGCGTCACCACCCAGGCTGCCGCTCGGGCGACAGTCTCGTTCTGCGCACCCACAAAGAAGTTGGCAACCACACCCGGAAACAGCATGAGCGACAGCGCAAAAATAATGGGAATCACTCCGGCCTGGTTAACCCGCAGCGGTAGATGCGTCGACACCCCGCCATACAAGCGGTTGCCGCGCACACGCTTGGCGTAACTGACCGGAATCGATCGCTGCCCTTCAGTCACCACCACTACTCCGGCAATAACAATCAGTGACACCACAAGAAAGGCCAGATACGTGAGGAGCTGCTCAGCCGTCCAGGTCGCAATGGTCTGCGAGACCACCGTCGGCAAACTGGCAATAATCCCAACAAAGATTAGCAGCGAGATGCCGTTACCAATACCTTGCTCGGTAATAAGCTCTCCCAGCCACATCAGAAACACCGTGCCGGCTGAAATCGTCACCAAGGCCACGGTCATCTCCCACGGCGTAAAATCAAGCACCACACCCGCGCCCGCTCCCTGGCGCTGCAGAATGTTGATGAAGCCAAAGCCCTGCAGTACCGCGAGCGGCACAGTGAGCACTCGGGTCCACTGGTTAATTTTTCGGCGGCCAGCCTCGCCCTCTTCCTTGGCCATCTCTTCCAGGCGCGGGACAATCATCGTCAGCAGCTGCATAACAATGCTCGCCGTGATGTACGGACCAATACCCAGCATCACAACAGAGAGGTTCGAAAGGCCGCCGCCCGAAAAAATATCCAGCAACCCAAAAAGTTGATTACCCCCAAAGAGCGCCGCTAGGCTTTCACGCGGGACACCCGGCAGGGGTATCACCGCCGCCAGCCGGAAAACTACCAGCAGCCCCAACACGATCAGCACCTTACGGCGCAGCTCAGGAATCCGCCAGACTTGAAAAACTTTGCGCCAGTTAAGCATCGCGCTGAATAATCTCGACTTTCCCGCCGGCCTGCTCAACC
>DATDVI010000060.1:0-24512 GCA_035290125.1 Candidatus Anderseniibacteriota bacterium | reverse complement strand
TCAGTCGGGCAATGAGTTCGCAATCCTTATCGAAACGCGCTTGCATGGCAGTCTCCAGTGTCAAAGAGCGGGTACGAAAGAACGTCTACGCTCAACAAGCATAATGTTTGAATAACGAAAGGCAAAAGACCCCGCGCGAGCGGCCACGCAGACTGACAGTCAAAGAGGAAAATTTTTAGCTAAACAGAGCACTATTTTTGCACAGTTAAAAAATCGTGTAAAATAACATTGACAAAATAACTGCAGGGTGTATAGTAATCAGTTATCTTTGTTCGCTTTATCTGTGGTGAGGAGGGGTCTGACAGCAACACAGCTGGGACAGTTTTACTTTCCCCGTCTTGAGTAGCCAGGCTTGTCGCGTAAACCTACTGCTTACACGACACCCTAGAAATACTTTTTTGCTTGCAAGAAAGAATTTCTTACTCCTCGTCACAGATGAATCGAACAAACACAGAAAAGCCCGCTAAAGATGTCATTGCTACGCGGGCCCTTTTTTATTTATTGCATTTTTTGCCGCGTTTCTTAATACTACTAGGTTCTCTTAAGTCTGAGCAAAGTCGAAGATTGACGCTGTGCAATGTTCGTGTTCCCCTAAACCAGTGATGGTTTAGGGGAATGCGCGCATTCATGCCCCGCCTCGCGGGGCACGCGCGCAGTGTTCATTCCTTCGCTAGCCCCGTCCGAAGGAGCGGGGCGCATCCTGGGCATACGACCTCCTTGCCCCGCCGAAGATCCGCCAGCTGGCGGACGCATAGGCGGGCCGAGGAACCCAGGAGACAGAACGCGATCCACGCTGATCCCGGCCTGTCTCTTGGGCTTGCCCCAAAGTTGGAGTAAGCTATCAGACATGAAATCAAGCCAATATCGCACGCATTATTGCGGCCAGCTGCGGCCCGCGCAGGCGGGGGAGCAGGTGACCCTCTCTGGCTGGGTCGACGTCCGCCGCGATCACGGTAAAATTGTTTTTATCGATTTACGTGACGAGAGCGGCGTCGCGCAGCTCGTCCTTACGCCACCCCTAGCCGCCACCGAGGCTGCCCCCGTCCGATCGGAGTGGGTGATTAAAGTAACGGGCACGGTGGCGGCCCGGCCTGCTGCGCAGGTAAATCCCCAGATCCCCAGCGGCGAAATTGAAGTGGCGGTCACAGCCTTGGAAGTTATCAATGAAGCTACGACGCCGCCCTTTGCGCTGAACACCGATGGGCACGATGTGAAAGAAGAAGTCCGCCTCAAGCACCGCTACCTCGATCTGCGCCGTCCGCGCCTCCAGCACAACCTGCGCCTGCGGTCGCAGTTTGTGGAAGCCGCCCGCCAGTACTTGTTTAGTCAGGGCTTTACCGAAATTGAGACGCCTTACTTTACCAGCACCACGCCCGAGGGTTCGCGCGATTTTGTGGTGCCTTCGCGCCTCTACCCGGGCAAATTCTTTGCCCTGCCTCAGAGTCCGCAGCAATACAAGCAGTTGCTGATGGTAGCTGGCTTTGAAAAGTATTTTCAGATCGCGCGCTGCTTCCGCGATGAAGATTTGCGCGCCGACCGTGGCTTTGAGCACACCCAAATCGACATCGAGCTTAGCTTCGTCACCCGCGAGGACATTATGGCCCTCGATGAAGCAATGATAACCGCCGCGGTGGAGGCCGTGGGGCTATCGCTCAAAGAAAAACCGTTTCCCCGCTATACCTATGCCCGGGCCCTCGAGCAATTTGGCAGTGATAAGTTTGATCTGCGCACTAAGGAAGATAAAGCAGCCAATCGCCTGGCCTTTGCTTGGGTCACCGATTTTCCCTTCTTCGAGCAAGCGGAAGACGGCGGCTGGACGTTCACCCACAATCCGTTTTCAGCACCGCTCGACGAGCACCTCGCCTGGCATCGCGAGGGCAGCCACACCGAAGAAATCGTCACCCAGCAGTACGATTTGGTCTGCAATAGTTTTGAAGTAGGCGGGGGCAGCGTGCGGGCCCACCAGCCGGAGACGTTGCGGGCAACGTTCCGGACCATGGGCTATAGCGACGCGCAGATCGAGCAGGATTTTGGCCATATGCTCGCTGCGCTCAGCGCCGGCGCCCCTCCCCACGGCGGCATCGCGCACGGGGTGGAGCGGCTGGTTATGACGCTCACCGGCGAGCAATACTTGCGCGAAGTCCAGGCATTTCCGCAGACCTCAACCGGCCGCACCAGCGTTATGTCAGCCCCCACGCCGCTGGCTCCTGCGCAGCTCACGGAGCTTCATTTGAAACTCGACCAGCCGCGCGCCTAGCCGTATACTGCTAAGCATGTTGCAATCAGCTGACGCCGCTGGTCCCTCAGTACCCGCGCGCCGCCCGGTCCGAATACTGCTGTCGGCGGTGCTCCTCTTCAGCCTCGGTATATTCATCGGCCGCTACCTGCTGCCGGCCGGCGGCGGAACCCCTGCCGCCCTAAAGTTTGTGACCGTACAGGAGGGCGAGCGCCAACTCATTTTTCCCACGTTCTGGGAAGCGTGGGATGAGCTCCATGCCAATTTCATTAACGGCCTGGAGGATGAAAAGCTTTTCTACGGGGCCGTGTCTGGCATGGTCCGCGCGGCTGGCGACCCCTACACCGTTTTTTCACCCCCCGTTGAAACCAAGCAGTTCGAAGAAACAATTGCCGGAAGCTTTTCCGGCGTTGGCATTGAAATCGGTATGCGCCAGGGGTTGGTAACCGTCATTGCTCCTCTCGATGGTTCACCCGCCGAGCACGCCGGCATTCTAGAGGGAGATGTGATCGTGGCCATCAATAAGGAAGCGCTCAACCAAGAAACAACGATCGACGAAGTTGTCCAAAAAATTCGGGGTGAAAAGGGGCAGGAGGTTACCCTCACCGTCGTCCGGCAGGGCGAAGCGGAGCCGCTCGACATCGCCATTGTCCGCGACACCATTGCCGTTGAAAGCGTCCGGTTGAACCTCACCGACGGTATCGCACATCTCGAAATCACTAACTTCAATAGCGACACCAGCCAGCAGTTTACCACAGCCGCCCGCGAGGCGGTGCGCCAAAATGCCCGCGGCGTTATTCTGGATCTGCGCAGCAACCCCGGCGGCTTCTTGGACTCCGCCGTTGAAGTTGCTTCGCGCTTCATACCTAAAGGAACCATAGTCGTGAGCGAAAAAGGCAAGGTCAACCGGGATTACGAAGCCGAGGGCAGCGATATTCTGCAGGCACTCCCAACCGTCGTGCTGGTCAATGGCGGCTCCGCCTCAGCCTCGGAAATTGTCGCCGGCGCGCTGCAAGATCAGCGTCAAGCCCCCGTCGTTGGCACCAAAACCTTTGGTAAAGGCTCCGTCCAGGAATTTATGAAGCTCTCCGATGGCTCAAGCTTGCGGGTCACGGTGGCCAAGTGGTTCACGCCCAGCGGGCGGTCAATCAATGAAGAGGGGATCGAACCCACCGTCGTCATTGAACAAGACCGGGAGACCGAGGAAGATGAGCAACTCCTCAAGGCCCGTGAAGAGCTGGATAACCTGCTGAACCCACCCTCCGCATGAGTAAAAAAATCTCTATCATTCTCTTAGAAGATGTTCACGGCCTAGGCAAGAGCGGCCAGATTGTGGCTGCTGCCGAGGGGTATGCGCGTAACTTTCTGTTTCCGCAGGGCCGGGCGGCCCTCGCCGATGAGCAAGCGAGGTCAGCGGCACAAGCCAAAGCCGCCAAACAAACCGCCCAGGCGCAAGAAAATTTAGCCGCACTCCAAGCACAGGCGACCGCACTAGAAAGTACCGAGCTCGTCCTGCATGCGCGCTTAAAAGAAGATCAGCACGAAGAAATCTACGGCAGCATTACGGCGCGGCAGATCAGTGAAGCGTTGCAGGCGCAGGCAGCGCTGGAGGTGGCCGCGCGCGACGTAATCCTCCCCGAGCCCCTGACGCGCCTCGGCACGTATAAAATACCGGTGAATCTCTCATCCGATATCGAAGCGGTTGTTACCGTAACCATTGTCGCCGATGAGCCGTAAGCCAAAATATATTTTTGTCACGGGGGGCGTGCTGTCGGGATTAGGCAAAGGCATCACCGCTGCCTCGCTGGGTAATGTCCTTAAAGCTGGTGGATTCAACATTAATATTCAGAAAGTAGATCCATATCTCAATCGTGATGCGGGCACCCTTAACCCCGGAGAACATGGAGAAGTGTTCGTGACCGACGATGGCGCCGAAGCCGATCTCGATCTCGGGCACTACGAGCGGTTTCTCAACCAGAACCTAACACACCAGTCGTCCGTCATGACCGGGAAAATTTACGAAACTGTCTTTCGCAATGAACGGCAGGGTAAGTATCTGGGCCAAACTGTTCAGATTATTCCGCATGTGACCAATGAGGTAAAACACAGGATCCGTACGGCCGCCCAGGCAAGCGGATGTGACATTCACATCATTGAGATTGGGGGAACCATTGGCGACAACGAGGGATTCCATTTTATTGAAGCTGCCCGCCAAATGTGGTTAGAGGAGAGAGAGGGCAATATTCTTTTTGTCCACGTGGTGTTCTTACCATATTTAAGGGCCTCTGATGAGGTAAAAACAAAGCCCGCCCAACACAGTGTCGAAAAGCTTCGTAGCATTGGCATCCAACCACACCTCTTAATTGCCCGGGCCGATGATGATATCCCCCCAACCCAAATTGCGAAACTCTCGCTCTATACTAATGTGGAAAAAGAAGCCATTCTGCCGTTGCCAACAGTCGACACAGTCTACGAAATCCCCCTCATTATGGAACACTATAGGCTACACGAAATAGTTGCACAAAAACTGGGTCTTCAACTTAATCAGCGTAACGGCGGCGAGTGGACCCGACTGGTTAAAAAAATAAAGGAACAGAAGCCAACGTTAACTATTGCACTGGTGGGCAAGTACACCACCATGCTCGATACGTACGCGAGCGTCGTAGAAGCGCTCAAAGCCGCCTGCTGGCAAGCAGGCGTGGATTTGAATTTGCGCTGGATCGATAGCGAACAGCTCGAGCAGCAGGCGGCCGATGTCTTTTTGAAAGATGCCGCCGGCATCGTTGTCCCGGGTGGCTTTGGTTCGCGAGGCATCGAAGGAAAAATTGCGGCTGTTAAATATGCCCGCGAGAATAAAATTCCGTACTTGGGCTTGTGCCTGGGCATGCAGCTGGCCGTCATCGAATTTGCCCGTAACGTCGCCGGCATCCCCCAGGCAACCAGTGAAGAGTTTGTCACTGAAACGCCGCCCGGGGAAACACCGAAAGGCGCCGGGAAAACACTTGGTGTTAACGGAAAAACACCAAGTGTTAAAGAGGCGCCGTCTTGCGTCATCCACATCATGGATTCCCAAAAAACCATTACCGACAAAGGCGGGACAATGCGCTTAGGCGGTTGGGATTGTCGACTAACTCCTGGCAGCTTTGCCCACCAAGCCTATAAACAAAAGCAGATTCGCGAACGCCATCGTCACCGCTACGAATTAAATAACGATTTCCGCGAGCAATTAGAAAAAGCCGGGTTGCGGATCGCGGGCACCACGCCCGATGGCGCGCTGGTCGAAATTGTCGAAGTTGCCGATCACCCCTGGTTCGTCGGCGTCCAATATCACGCCGAGTTCACCTCGCGCCCCCTCACCGGCCACCCATTGTTCAACGATTTTGTTAAAGCGGCTACTGCGAAGGTTCAACTTTAACCACCCGCGCCATTTTCAGGCTCCCAGTAAAATTCTTCAGTTTCAATTTCGCAAAGCGCACCGTGCCGCTCACGGCCGCGTAGAGCGTGTCATCGGCTCCCTGGCGCACATTCACGCCAGGCTGATACCGCGTCCCGCGCTGCCGGATAATAATCTGCCCCGCGCGCACCGGCTGTCCGCCATAAATCTTCACTCCCAGCCGTTTGCTGGCGGAATCGCGTCCTAATTGGGTTGATCCTCCTGCTTTCTTATGTGCCATAGTGTTAACTCGCGTCCTACCAGGGCATTGGGCCGGGCATAGATGACGGTGCCGCGCTCAGTTGCCTCGTAAGTCCGCTGTAATTCCTTAGGAACTAAGTGTGTCAAAGCATAGCCAAGTTTCTGTATGCCGTCAAATAGAGTAGGGGAGTACCTCGCCCAGGCGGACTGGCCAGCAACGCGATAACACGGCAAGACAAAAACAACGCAGCCGTCTGCTTTCAAAATCGGCCGCGCGTTTCGGAAAAAATCCACATACAGCTCACCTAAATCTGCGTGCCTCGCCGATGCTTCCTCGGCCGATAGGGGAATGGTCAGCGGCTCGCCGAGGTGCGGCTCGGTGACAATCGCATCAAATTTTTCCGTAAATTCCGGGCCAAATGGCTGGCGAACGTCGTGCAAAAAAATTGAGGGCAGCCGGCCTTTCGCCCGAAGCGCCGCGAGGTTTTTCTGGCTGGCCACCACCATGCGCTCACTGGCATCTGAGCCGAACATGGTGTACCCCATGAGCCACCCTTCCTGCACCACCGTACCCAGCCCGCAAAACGGATCTAAAATCGTCGGCGGCGTGCTGGAAAACTCCGGAATCAGGTTAAGCATCATTTGTGCCAACTTGGGTGGGAGCATGCCCACGCGCGCATCGCGCACCGGCCGGCTGGTGTCGCGCTGCTCATACGCAGCGATGTCCTGCACGGCCAGGGTTTGAATTAGGTAGTGCGTGTCCTCATGCTTGAGCAGCGTCAACTCCCGGTGCGGTGCCTCATACAAACGATTAAACAAGACTTGCGCCGCATTAAGCTGCGATGTATTGCCACTCGGGCTCACAAAGCGCAATCGCGTACCCTGCGCGCGGGCAGCTTTTTTCAGGGCTATCCCCAGCTGCTGGGCCAGTTGTGCGGGCAAACCAAGGACACTAACCCCAACGCGCAATTTAGCCGGTAGGGGAGAGAGCAACTGCAGGATCTCAGGTGCCGTCCAGGGCGTTGATTGCTGGCCGATCACCTGCCCGATCCGGTGCGTGCCACCGAGCTGTTGAACAAAATTAGCCGCCAACGCAGTGTCAATTTCAATCACTAAATAGTCGTCGTCTGCAAGTAGGGGACTGGGCTGTAAACCTATTCTCTTGAGGGTACGCCAGATTTCTGCTGCTGCCAGTGTTGCGTGCCTACCCAAAAAGAAAGCATATTGCATGACCTCACTGTATAATAAAAATAAACCCGTTACTAAAAAGCACGGGTCGTCAGTCGGAGATAGGCTTATTCTTTCTCTTCCTGTTCAATGAACTTTTCTCGTTGACGCATTGTCAATCCGGGTATATCCGAAATAGGTGTTTCTGCTTCTGCCGCCTGGACCTCAGCGTCATGCAAATCACGTCTATCCTCTGGAGATCCAAAAAACTGCTCGTCCTCATCTTTGCTTTCTAAGAAAGCTTTGAACAGCCGTGGGTCGACTGATTTCGCAAGGGTTTCTTGGAGAGCAGAAAGCTCTATCGCTTCTTCAGTAGTGAGCAGGTCAACTGCGTCCCGAGAGCATAATTCTTCCAGGCGTTCACGGTCAGCTTTTGAAAGGGAAATTTTAAGGGACATTTTTTAATTCTCCGCCGTAAGGACACAAGAGTCAGTGTGAGATAACAATTCTCACACCGCGACCACTATACATCAAATCCTGGCTCTTTCAAGGAGCGTGTATACTACTCAGTATGGATCTCACCAGGCTGTGGGCGCTCGCTGTTCAGCACAGTCGAACGCTCAGCCTCGCTCTCTCGGCTCTGCTTATCTTTGCCGCCGGCTGGCTGCTCGGCCGCGCCATGTCGCCGTACTACGCTGCTTCACCCATTGTTTTTGAAGATAAGCAGTGCGAAGCCTGTACCGCAGGCCAAGGCACCAGTGAGCAACTGCAGGCATTGCAGGAGCAGGGCAGGGGAGAGCAGGTCGCGGCTCCTCCCGCAGCGTCACCCACGCCCGGAGCTGTTGCTGGCGCTACGGCCGGCCAATTCGTCGGCAGCGTGAATTCAGACTTATACCACCATCGTGATTGCCCGATCAGAATCAAAACAGAAAACCAGATTTGGTTTTCGTCCGTCACCGAAGCCGAGTCCGCTGGCTACAAACCCAGCAAGTGCACACAAGAGAAGCTTCAGCATTAAGCAATAAGAAAATAATTTGTCAAATACAGCTTTCGCCTGAAATGCAGGTGAGGTATCTGACCTCAAAAGGGGAGAAGTGGCCGGAGGCGAGCGTAGGGGCGCAATACCAGCGCTGCAAACGCTGCTAAATAATGCACACATGGCACACAATTATGTGCGTCATGTCTACCTGTGGATAACCAAAAGGGGAAACGTACAAAATGTAAAGTGACGCAAAAGGTACATTGTGCGACTCTAACACTGACCACTCCTAACCCGCATACTCGCGCTTCACTCTACTCTCTCCCGCTCACAAGAGCGTGCCTCATACACTGGCGCTGCGCGTGTGGCGCAACACACGCGCTACAATCCCCTCAGATAGCCTGGCAGATACTCTACTGCCATGAATATAATCGCTGCCACAACGGCCAGTACCAGAAACCATTTAAGCGTCTTGAAAATAAATCGCGTCACCAGTGCCGTTAAAATCATGAGCACAAAGCCAATCGTATACCAGCGATACGGACCCTCTAGCTGGGAGAAAAAATCAATGACGGCTGCGGCAGTAACCATGTCTTAGTCTTCGCGGCGTGTAATCTCCCGCCAGATCATTCGCAAAATATAATACAGCCCGTAGAAAGGGCCCCACAGGAAAATGAGGCGAATCACCCACTTCTCAAAGATTGAATCCGGATTGGTAGCCATACTCCCCTACTTAGAGATACTGTCGCGGGTTAACCGGCGCGTTGTCGACCCGCACCTCAAAGTGGAGGTGTGGTCCTGAAGAGAGCCCCGCCCCGTGTGTGCCAGGCGCTCCCCCACTGTAGCCAATCACGCTCCCACGCGAGACCATTTGCCCCTCCCCCACAGCAAAACCGGAGACATGGCCAAAGACCGTAGAAACCTTATTACCATGCAGCAACAGGATGTAGCTATACCCCGGTCCCCCCGAGTCTCGTACCCGCGCCACATACCCATCGGCCGGTGCCAGAATAGGAGTGCCAACATTAGTTGGAATATCCATGCCCGCGTGCGGGCCGATCAGGTAGGCATACGGGTAGCCGGCACAATGAAATTCGCAGGAAACGCCAAAAATAGGCTGCACCGGCCAGCTCAGCACACCCACTGAGGGCAAGTTGCCAATACCCTGCTTGCGCAACTCTTCGCGAATCATGGCGTCGAGTCGGCCAATTTCGGCTTCAGCGCTTTGGTGGGTGCGCTGGGCCTCAGCCAATAAGCGCTGAAATTCACTTTCTTGTTCCTTAGTTAAATCGAGAACGCGCTCTTTAGATTGCTTGGCTGAGGCAAGAGTCGCCTGCTGGGCCTCCTGGCGCTGCTGCAGTTGCGTGAGGCCAGTCCTGAAGCCCTCCAGCGCCGTTTGTTTTTCTCGCATTTCCTGGCGCAGCCTCTTCACTTCCTGCAGGACCTCCTGTCCTCGTGTTTGCATCTCCTCATACGTAGCTGCCTCCGTAATGGCGGCCGAGAATGTGGCGTACTTCAGAAACAACGCTACGCTCGACTGCTGATCAAAGGCGTAGAGCGAGCGAATATACTCAGCCAGAATAGTTTTCTGCCGCGCAATTTCTACCTCAGTGACTTCAATATCTTTTTGCACGGCTTCAATTTCCGCCTCTGTGTTCGCAATTTCAGCACTCGTTTGCTCAATCACCAGGCTCAGTCCGCTGATATTTTCTTCGATGACGCTGATCTGATCCTGCAGCGAGCGAGCCTCCTGCTTTTTGATTTGGATATCTTCTTTAAACTTGCGAATGCGCTCCTCGGCACTGCGCAGAGTATCTTTAGTACTTTCCAGATCGTGCCGCAGCTCATCCACCGTCTGGGCCAGTGCCAGTTGCCCAGCCGGCAACCAGCTCACCGCCAGCACCGCGGCCACGACTCCCCCACTCCACCAGCGAAGATACGACATGCTACAAAAAAGAAATACCAATCATACTCATGACAATAAGTATGATGATGATACCATAGACGATCCGCTGCCAGGGCTTTAGGTGTTTCATGCCGCCCTCAGTTTAGCGTGCGCCGCGGCCAGGCGCCGTTCGGTTTCCTGCTTGCCCAGCACCGCAGCCACTTCAAACGGACCAGGTGAGTGCTCGCGCCCGGTCAACGCCACCCGCATAGGCCAGAGTGTGTCCCCATGGCCCAGGTTTTCGGCATCGATCCAGGCAAGCAGCGTTGCCTCCAGCGCCGGCGCCGTAAAATCTATCTCCGGCACCACAGATACTTTTTCGATCAGCTTCTCGAGGAGTCCAGCAGTTGCCGCTGGCGTACTCTTGCGCCACACCAGCAGCACCGCGGGGTACTCCCCTGCCCAATCTTCGCGCGCAAAGGAAGTCGCGTCGATAAGCTCGCGCAGGGTTACCACGCGCGTTTGTTCTGTCATAAGCGCGGCCTCGCTCACCACCAGCGGCTCTCCCAGTACCTGCGTTGCATAGGCCTGCGCAACATCGCGCAGCTGCGCCGGTGATTTTCCTCGCAGGTAATGCTGGTTCATTGATTGCAGCTTGTGGAGCGAAAAAATTGCGCCGCTCTTCTGCACCCGCGCAAGAGAGAAATGCTCGACCAGTTCACGCAGTGAAAAAATTTCGCGATCATCTCCTGGATTCCAGCCCAGCAGCGCGAGATAGTTGACCATTGCTTCGGGCAAAAACCCCGCCTGGCGGTACGCCAGGAGGCTCACCTCATTATTTCGTTTCGACAGCTTGCGTCGCTGAAAATCGAGCAGCAGCGGCAAGTGAGCATACTGCGGGGTGCGGTGCCCCAGTGCCCGCTGCAGCAAAATATGCCTGGCTGTATTTGTTAGGTGGTCTTCGCCCCGGATGACGTGCGTAATCTCAGCCGCCGCGTCGTCGACCACCACCGCCAGGTGAAACACTGGGTCTTCAGGCGAGCGCGCAATCACAAAATCGCCACCCCAAGTATTGGTATGGAGGTGAACCGAGCCACGAATAGTGTCTTCGAACGTAATCTCTTGCGGCGCCACGCGCAGGTACACTGCTTCACTCTCCGCCTGTTGATACGCAGCGTCGCTGGCCAGCAGGCGCTGCACGGCTTCGTGGTAGGCGCTCGTGCGTTCGGACTGCCGGATAATTTTCTCATCCCAGTGCAAGCCCAGCCAGCGCAGGCCCGCTAAAATAGTTTCTTCAAATTCGGGTTTGCTGCGCGCCGTATCTGTATCTTCAATCCGCAGCAGAAACTGGCCACCCTGCTGGCGAGCAAACAGATAGTTAAACAATGCCGCTCGCGCCACGCCAACATGAAGATTACCCGTAGGACTTGGTGCAATTCGTGTACGTACCATAGGCATACATTACCCGCTTGCCCGCCGGAGCTTTAGCGTAGGCTGGGTTGGACTTGGCGCAATGCGCGTGCGCACGCTCTGGTTACTCGCCATACAGCAACGTTCGGAGCGACTCTTTTTTCACGGGATCCAGCAGCGCCTCAAGCAAAATAATACGGATAACTTTGTCGCGTAGCCGAGGATTTGTTCCTAACATCAAAAACTCCTCAAAACGAAAATAGCACGGCGTAATTTTTTCACCAGCCTCCAGCATCGGCGGCCCCTCGTAGGTGACGCCGCGCCCAATAAAAGCAAACACCGTCCAATCGAGTTTAATGCCCGGGTCGTATTGATGCCAGTGGATTAATTCACCAATGGTGTAGCCCGTCTCCTCGCGAAATTCTCGCTTGGCTGCCTCCTCGGGTGTCTCGCCAGCATCAATAACCCCGCCCGCTGGCGTAATCACCGCCTCCCGGTGTGGCTGAGAGTCTTCCACCAGCATGATGCGGCCATCGGGCATAACACCTACGGTGTGACTAGTGTCAGGTCGGGAAACGGCCTCAAAAACGGCCGTGCTGCCATCAAACAGGCGCTGGGGCCACTGCCACACACTAAAAACCTGGCCGGTAAAGACGTTTTTTGCTTCCTGAGGTATCACGAAGTGTAGTATAGCAAAAACCCCGCCTGGCGGGGTTTTTGCCTCTCCCTAAAACCTCAGAGGCCTACTGCAAAGCTGAGGTGTACTGACTCAGATTCTTCAACTGCGATTCATCCAATTCCCCTGCCGCGCTCACTGCTTCTTGGAGCAGATCAAACGTCACCGTGTGGCTGTCGTTGACCGCCAACCCCTCCGTACCCATGCGATTCTGAATATAGTCTTCAATGTAGATCCGATGCTCTTCAGTTACCGCGAAATCAACCTGATTCTCCGACAACCAGCGCGTGGTTGCGCGTCTCGCTAGGTGCGTATAGCCATCTCCTGCTTGTGCCACCTCAACAAAACCCCGCTCTGTTCTCTCGGCCTGCGGAACTTCGGGCGCCTCGGTCGCTGCTTCCTCACGTTCTTCTGCTACCATCTCCTCTCCTACCGTACGTGGGGTCTTCTCCGCTGCTTCATTCGTGACTGAGCCTGCTTCCGTTGTAGCCGGAGTACCCATCTCTCCAACCTGAGGCTCTTCATTACCTGAGAAAGCATAAATCGCTGCCGCGACAATCAAAATAATAATTAAGGCCGATACAGTCCGTGGCGACTCTTGCACTCGTTGCAGAAAACCACCTTGCTCCTCATTGGTATTATTCATGCTGCCGTCACCTCCTTCCGAAGTCTTTGCATCATAATAAACTACGTCGCGGCGCCGAATCAGTCAATAACCTGAGTGTGTGTATAACTCATCTTCTGCCGTTTAATGAGCAACGGAAACGCGATTGTCGCGCGCCAAATGCGCCGCCACCGGCGCGGCTCGAGGTAAAGCCGCCACAACCATTCCAGGTTCAGGCGGCGCAGCCATTGGGGCGCACGCGGTAAATCCTCACTAAGCATAGCAAAGGCTCCTCCCACGCCGACGGCAATTTTGATGCCTACCAGCTGCGCCCGCTGCTGCTCAATCCACTCCGTCTGCTTTGGGGCACCAAAGGCCACGAGCAACACCGCCGGACGCTGGCGCTGGATGTCAGCCAGGTCATTATCTGAAGCCGCGATCCGGATACCAGGGTATAACGTGCGCAGGCGCGCGGCTGTTTTTTCGCGCTGGTACAGCGTGCCTCCGAGCAAGTACAGCAGCTGATGCTCTTCGTTACACAGCTGCCCCAGTAAGACAACCGTATCCACGCCCGTCACCCGCTCCACGCGCTGCCACAAAAACGCCAGGAGGCTGGGCCACAGCGGCCAAAATGCCGAACGTAAATACCAGCGCGCCCACACGAGCCCCGCGCCATCGGGCACGCGCACTGCCGCTGCCCGAGCGGCCGTACGAAACGAATCATGCTGCTCAGCCAGCATGACCATTTCAGGATTCAACGTGACAACGTGGTGGAGCTCCTGGCCCTCCAGTGCCTGGCGGCAACGAGTCGCGAATTCGCGCGGCTCCATAAAGTCGCACGTGAGTTGGCCAATGGGAACTGCTTCACTCATGGGAAAGTGGTATCGTCTTCAGAGCGTGATACCGGACGCTTTCTGGGGTCGACTCGCTGCGGTACACCCGCAGCTCAGTAATTCTAAACGTCGTATGAAAGGCCCGATCAGCCACGAGCTGCCCCTCCTCCGTTGCACCGCGAGCCAAGGTAATGTGTGGGGTAAAAGCACGGTCCTCTTCTGGTGAGGCAAGTAATTTCTTGAGGCCCGCCTGCAGATTGAGCAGCGGCGTCTCCGGATGCACGTATGCCCAGATCTGCCCCAGCTTTTTGCCGGCACCGATGTGGGTAATTAGGGCCGTCGCTACAAACGGTTGTGGCAGCTGCTCTGGCACGGATGCGAGGAGTTCCTCCGGTTCCGCGACCTCACCCAACCACAGAAGCGTCAGGTGGAGATTCTCTGCTCCGACCCAGCGCGCTGGCGCAGGAGCAAGCGAACGTGCCGTTTCCAGGAGTTTTTCTTTCACCGTCTCCGGCACCGGCGCGGCGACAAAAAGCCTCATAATGTTTGTAGCATAGCCGACTGACCCTGGGCATACTAGAGTCATGCATTACTAC
Source organism: Candidatus Anderseniibacteriota bacterium (assembly GCA_035290125.1). Taxonomy (GTDB): domain Bacteria; phylum Patescibacteriota; class Andersenbacteria; order UBA10190; family UBA10190; genus DATDVI01. Next base: position 10,492 of record DATDVI010000060.1, on the reverse strand, counting down.
GCGAAGCTGGCCAAGACAGTTAGCGAACACTACGTCAAATCGCACCAGCTGCCTCTCTTGCCCCTCCACATGCCAACCGATCTGCGGCGGCAGCGAGCGTGCTTCGTCCAGATCTTCGAAAACCCTGGTCGGCGCTTGCGCGCCGTGGCCGGCTCGCCGCTTCCCCAGCGAGGCATGCTCGCCGAAGAAATTATGAGCCATGTTATTACCGCACTGAGCAGCGCCACCACGCGTGCCGTTCGGCGAGCCGAATTACCGGCGCTGGTATATTCGATTGCTGTCTTAGATCCCCTGCAGCGCATTAGCCACCAAGACCAGTTGGAACCCAGTGCCTTTGGGCTATACCTTAATTCCGATCAGGGTAAATCGGCCCTCCTCCTTCCCCGCCGGCCGGGGATCGAAACGCCGCAGGATCAAATTGCCACTGCCCTGCGCGAGTCGGGCATTAACCACCGGCAGGAAGCGGTCGCCATGTATCGCTTCGCCGTGACCTACTATGAGTAAAAAAATGTACGCCGATGTTGCGCCAGCCATTCCACTCGCACCCGCCTCACGGCAAGCGTACACCTACGCTCTCCCCGCCCGAGCCGCAGGCGCACGGGATTTTAGCAGCGTCACGATTCCGTTTGGTCCTCGCACGGTTGAGGGGGTAATCTTGAGGCTCCACCAGCAGCCCCAGCGAGCCGGCCTCAAAACACTCAAAGCGATCTTTCCTGTGACCTTAACCCCGGAGCAAATTGCGTTCGCCCAGTGGCTCTCCCGCGTTGCCCAAGGCGGGCTGGGCTACACGCTGCGGCTCTTTTTGCCCAAAAGCCGTCGTGTCAGCAGTGCGCCCCCGCCGCGCCGCCGCGTGCGCACCACGCCATCGGCGGCGCCAAAACTACAGGCGATTATCGAACGCCAGACAGAAAAACGCCATCAAAAGATCATCGCTGCCGCCCGTACCGCCGCCCGGCGCGGGCAAGTGCTTATGCTTATGCCGGAACAATGGCAGGTAGAGCCGCTGCTGAAAAAAGTTGCTGCCGCCCTACCGTACGCTGTCGCGGCGTACCACAGCGCTTTCTCCGCGAGTCACTTAAGCAAAACCTGGCACGAGGTTAAAAATAGTGAGCGCAAGATTATTATTGGCACCCACATGGCCCTCTTTTTGCCATTTCAAAAGCTACGACTCGTCATACTCGAGGAAGAATTTTATACAACGCATAAACTCTGGGATCAGTATCCCCGTCTTTCGAATGTCTATGCTGCCCAGCAGCTCGCCGCACTCCACCGCGCTGCGCTCCTGTACACCGCTTCATTTCCCTCGGTGCGACTGCGACACGCACTGGCATCGGGAGAAGTTGCCGCGAGCGGCACCATAAATCCGCTGCGGCTACAGCCAGCGTATCTTCCGTTCAGCCTCAATGATCGTTTACAGCGCCACGCGGTGCCGAATGTGTTAATAAGCAAACTAAAAGCGTGGCACGCGCGCGGCGAGACAACGCTCCTCTACTACAATCGCCTGAAAGCTGAGTGGATCACGCGCGTGCTCTCTGCAGCGCACCTCCCCGTCAATACGCGCGCGCTCACGCTGGCCACCAGCGCGATTTTTACGCGCCAGCGGCCACCCTTTAAGCACATCGTCTGGCTTTTTCCAGACAGCGATTTGAAAATTCCTGACTTTCGCAGCCACGAGCATGTTCTCTATACGTTCGCGCGGCTGCACCAGCTAAGTGAGGGACACAAAATCTACCTCGTGCCGCGTCACGGCGAGCGGCTAGAAATCGTGGATGACGTCGACCACGCGGTAGACGAGATGCTGCGCGAGCGCCGAAAATTTCACTATCCCCCCCTCACCGACCTCGTTCGCCTCACGGTGAGTGGCAAAACGAGGCAGCAAGCCTGGAATAAGGCCGTGAAAATTCACCAGCTGCTGCACCAGCGTCTGCAACGCCGGCCCGCTGCCGAACGCGACCAGATTCGCGTGCGGGGACCCTACAATAGTCCTAAGGCCGAAGCGGACCCCAAAAACGCCACACACCTGCTGCTCTCGGGCCCCTTAGCGAAATTAATGCCGTTGTATCATCTGCTGCCGGTTGACTCCGCCGACCTCGACCCCGCGCAAATTCTGTAGGCTACGTAAAATAAGTTCGTCGTTTTCTCCCCCTTGGTAAGGGGGAGAAAAACAAACCAATTTGACAAAATTAGGGTTTTATATATAATCACGAAAGTCAGCTTTTGCCAGATCGTTCCAATTCACTCAAAAGGAGGGTCATAATGACCAAATTAAGCAGCTCGCGCTTCGTGTGGTATCACGTTCTTAACAGTCTGGTAACCGGAATCTTCCTCTATAGTCTGGGGTACTTTGCAGGATCACAAGGAGTCACGAATGTTGAGCCAAACACCGCCGCCACGAAGAAAGAACCAGCGCCGCAGGATCAACCCAACGCGCTGTGGTGGACAATCGGGGTTCCCAATATAGCTTATGAAGCCAACGGACAGAAATTCCTGTTGATTTACGACGGAGTATATCGTTTCGACGAGCCGTACGTAGTTGAACAGGTCTTTGGCATTGATGTGGAGTCGATCGCACTTGGCGTGGCCATTGGCGGAACAGATTATCCTTTCGATCGCTTCGAAATCGATATCACGAGACAACCAGTTTTGGGAAAGTATTTCCCGGTTGTTCGGCATCGTGACAAGGAGTTTAAAGGATTTGTTTTCTACGACGAGGAAACAGGGGGCTGGCAGCAAATCACCGCTGAGCCGGGGGTACTGAAAGCAGGAAGTCTTCCCCGCGACCGGCAGTGGCAAGAGGATCCAAACGGCTATCTCTACATATACCTCGATAGGCAAGATGGAGAGGCACGCTTTAATCCCAAGACACGACAGCTAAAAGTCACCTTGAGTTCTTCTCACCCCGAGAAATTCTGACTACCGGTACCTTAGGCGGCGCAAAGCCGCGCAGTTTATTCCCACAAACTGCGCGGCTTTTTCTTATCGCTGCAATCTCACTTCGTGGCTTTTGACGACTTCCTCGAGTACCACCAGCCGTACCAAAATCTCACCCACCTTTTCAAAAAGCATTTCTTGGCGTGCTTTGATATCGGGAATATCTTTGACGTATTCCATAACTGCATCGATCTTATGCTCAAAGTCTTCTTTGAGGCTGCCGATGTATCGCTGCATCCGATCGTCTGATTCCTGGCTCCAGGTGCTAAATTTCTGATCCATCTGCTGATTTAGTGTCTGGCTCCAAGCAGTGAACCGCTGCTCTAACTGAGCGTCGGATTTTGTACTCCACTGTGAAAATTTTTGGTCGAGTCGTTTGTCGGACTCTTTCCCCGACCTTACAAACTTCTGATCAAGCCGCTTGTCCGACTCCTGACTCCATTTCGCGAACTGCTTATCTAAGCGTTTATCGGATTCTTTCGACCACTGGCGGAATTTCTTATCCATGCGCTGGTCAGATTCCCGCGCCACGCGATTAGCCTGCCGACTGAGCATCGCCTCAAGCTCTCGCTTCGAAATCCTTGGAGTGCTTTTGCTATTTTTCATGTGCTTAAAAGCATAACCGATAAATATCGAGAATGCACTAAAAAACCGCTGGCTTAGAAAACCAGCGGCGACTTGTTCTCGGTTGATTCACGCTGCCACGAAACAATCCAAAGATTGTCGGCATTGTGGCGCGGACTCCAGATTCGTCCGCCAAAACTCGCATACCAGGGCAGCAGCTGAAAGCTGGACGCCACTCCCCAGACTCGAGGGTGCGTGCGCAGGATTGCCGCCAAAGCGCGCCGCATCAGTTCACTCCCCTGTCCCTGGCCTCGCCACACACCTCGAACTTGCAGGCAGGAAATGTAGTGAAAGTCTTCATGTGCCAGATGCTCAGCAATACCCTGATTCTCTCGATCAACGAATACTTCCGGCGTCTGGGCAAAGTGCACAATGCCGCCAACGTATTCACGCGATTCATCGGAGGTAACAAATTGATACGGCGTTACTTCGCTCGAATCCTGACAGCCAAAGGCCCGCAACAACCTGTCTCGAACGTAGACCGCATTCGTTGCGTAAGCGACGTTCTGTAGCGGCTCCAGCCACGGAATTTCCGCGCCAAACTCCTGCATGATCTCGAGAAACTGAATTAGAAACGTTCGTCCGCGCAAACTTCTGGAAATAAGCTGCATTGCAGAATCTCCTACGTGAAAAGATCAAAAAGAGCGAACGAGGAAAATAACATAGCCTGTAACGCTTGTCTACCTTGACGCCCTAGGTAAAGAGCGCTAAATTCTAGGCCTTGTTCTTCGGCAAAAAAACAAACAAGAGGGAAAGGTCCATGAGTAATGTGCAGAATGCACTGGATGCACTTCACAACCAGGTATCTGAAGTTCTGAAACCATGTCAGCAAGCGGTGGCTGATTTTCTCGAGCAGTTATCACGGGAAATCATCACCTCAGGTGTCCATGGTTTTGGCTCGTTTGAAGAAAATCAACGCTTTGCTAATCGGCTGCGCGACCTTTTGTATCGAACGGAGCTACGGCTTCAGTGTCCTGAATGCGGAGCGCCTGCGATTCTGGTTTGTTCAAAAGCCGGCCGGACAAAAAACGGAACATTTCAGTTCTATCACCGGGAAGCAGGTCAGCACGTAAAGCACGGATCTTCCGCGCGAATACCTCGTCCCTTGCGAATTACAGCTCCCCCGTCTCGCTAAAGCCAGGCGGTTTTTTCTTACTTGCAACGTTTATCCACAGGCCGCTGCCGCAATCGCCGTTGTCATAGCCACTGGGAGGAGTAAACTGGTACGTACGTTCACTTATTTTTAATCCTTTCACTCCACAAACTTTCCACGCAAAAAAGTTTGTGCTGTGGGCGCTTTTGCCTGCTGGTCTTCAGGCAGCCCTAATTTTTAATTGCACAAAATAAACACATGCCAATTGAGCAAATCAAAAAAAGAAACGGCGCCGTCGTCGCATTCGATCGCGTCAAAATTGAAATCGCCATCGCGAAAGCCGTTGCCGCGACGCAGGTTCACGTTCCCAGCGACACGATTAGCCAAATCACCGATGAAGTTGTCGCCGAAACTGAAGCGACGCTCGTCGACGAGAGCATCCCGAGCGTCGAAGACATCCAGGATCGTGTTGAGCGCACCATCGCCAAGCACGGCTACTTCGATGTAGCTAAGGCCTACATTCTCTACCGCGAACACCACAAGCAAGCTCGGGAAATGGAGCAAGCCAAGCTGATCGCCAAGATGAAAGGCCACCAACTCACCGTCATTAAGCGCGACGGCACGAAAGCACCATTCGATGTCAACGAAATTACCCGCGCGATCAGTGAAACCGTCGCCGATCTGGGCGCAAAGATCGACGTCGATGAAATTGTCTCTGAGACGATGCGTAACCTATACGATGGTATTAAGACCAAAGACATCAACCGGGCCGTGCTGATGGCCCTGCGCGCCCGCATTGAGCGGGATCCGGTCTATTCCCACGTGGCAGCCCGCTTTCTCTACAACGATGTATACAAAGACGTCATCGGCCAAACCGAGTTTAAAGATGGCTTCGCCGAGAATCACGCCGCTGGCTTTACGCAGAGTATTGAGCGCGGCGTGGCTACCGGGCGGCTCGACCAGCGCCTACTGGAGTTTGATCTGCCGCAGCTAGCCAAGGAGTTAGACACAACACGCGATCGCCTGTTCCGCTACCTGGGGGCACAAACGCTCTATGACCGGTATTTTATGCGCGACTACGACCAGAACATCATGGAAACGCCGCAATACTTCTGGATGCGGGTGGCCATGGGGTTATCGATTGAAGAGGAAAACCGTACGGAGCGCGCCAAAGAGTTCTACCACACTATGTCGCGGCTCGAATATGTGCCCTCCACCCCGACGCTCTTTCACGCTGGCACCAATCATCCGCAAATGAGCTCCTGCTACCTCACGACGGTCGAAGATGATTTAGACCATATCTTTAAAAGCATTGGCGACAACGCTCGCCTCTCCAAGTGGTCCGGCGGCATTGCCAACGACTGGAGCAATATCCGGGCCACCGGCTCGCTCATTAAAAGCACTAACGTGGGCAGCCAGGGTGTGGTGCCGTTTCTCAAAATTGTCGATGTGACCACCGCGGCCATTAACCGCAGCGGCAAGCGCCGCGGCGCCACCTGCGTCTACCTCGAAACATGGCACTACGACATCGAAGATTTTCTGGAACTGCGTAAGAATACGGGCGATGATCGCCGCCGCACGCACGATACCAATACCGCCAATTGGATCCCCGATCTGTTCATGAAGCGATTAATCAACGGGCAGGAGTGGACGCTGTTCTCGCCCGATGAAACACCGGATCTCCACCACCTCTACGGTAAGAAATTTGAAGAACGCTACGAAGAATACGAACGCCTGGCGGCCGAGGGGAAAATAAAACTGTTTAAGAAAATGCCGGCCAAGAATCTGTGGCGCAAAATGATCACCATGTTATATGAAACCGGCCATCCCTGGGTTACATTCAAGGATCCTAGCAATATTCGTTCCCCCCAAGACCACGTCGGCGTGGTGCACTCCTCGAACTTGTGTACAGAAATTACCCTGAACACCTCGGCGGCAGAAACAGCCGTCTGCAATTTGGGCTCGATTAATCTCCCGCGCCATATTACCGCAGGTGAAATAGACAAGCAGCGCCTCGAGCAAACGGTTGCCATCGCCATGCGTATGCTCGATAACGTCATCGACCTGAACTACTACCCCACCCCAGAGGCTAAGCATTCCAACTTGAAGCACCGCCCAGTTGGCTTGGGCATTATGGGCTTGCAGGATGCCCTGTACCAGCTGAACTTAAGCTTCGACAGTGAAGCAGCCGTGCAGCTTTCCGATGAAACGATGGAGTTTATGGCCTACCACGCCATAATGAACTCCTCCAAGCTGGCCAAGGAGCGCGGCGCCTACCAGACGTTCAAAGGCTCTAAGTGGGATCGGGGTCTGCTGCCGCTGGATACGCTCGACCTCCTCGAACAGGAACGCGGGCTGCCGATCGACGTCAATCGCACCGCTCGTCTCGACTGGGACGTTGTTCGCGCCCATATTGCCGAGCACGGCATGCGTAACTCGAACTGCATGGCGATTGCTCCGACCGCCACCATCGCCAACATCTCGGGCTCCTTACCATCAGTTGAGCCGATCTACAAAAATATCTACGTGAAGTCGAATTTCAGCGGCGAGTTTACGGTCATCAATGATGACTTGGTCACCGACCTCAAAGCTCATGGCCTCTGGACGCCGGCCATGCTCGCGACCCTCAAGCACTTCGATGGCAGCGTCCAGCAGATTGAGGAAGTGCCAGCTGATCTGCGCAGTAAGTACAAAGAAGTCTTTGAAATAGACCCGATCTGGATTGTTCGCCACGCCGCTGTGCGGGGCAAGTGGATCGACCAGAGCCAGTCAATTAATATCTTCACCAACTCCACCTCCGGGCGAGCCGTGGCCGATACCTACATTGTTGCCTGGCACATGGGCCTGAAGACGACCTACTACCTGCGCTCGCTCGGCGCCTCGGGCATTGAGAAGAGCACGCTGGAGATGACAACGAAGCAGGAACAATCGGCCCCCGCTACTGCTCCCGCCATTGCCGTAGCCACAGCCGCACCCGCGCCTACACTCGCGCCGAGCCCCGTCCGTGAGCACGCTAGCACTGTCGCCGTCCCAGCTGCACTGCGAGCAGCCATTAAAAGTGGCACGCTGAGAGCCACCGCCAAACACGTTCACATTGCCGAAGAGGCCATCTGCGAAGCCTGTGAGTAGTCAAAAAAGCATCCTCAACTCCGAGACGACCGACCCGAACAAAATGCTGCCTATGAAGTATAAGTGGGCGCGGGCGCACTATAAAAATGGCGTGGCCAATAACTGGGTGCCGGAGGAAGTAAACATGCAAAAGGATGTCGAGCAGTGGAAAAGCCCCACAGTGCTCTCCCCCGCCGAGCGACGGCTCGTCATGCGCAACATGGGTTTCTTCTCCACTGCCGAGAGCCTGACCGCTAATAATATCGTTCTCATTATCTACCGGCACATCACCAATCCCGAGTGCCGCCAGTACCTCCTGCGCCAGGCGTATGAGGAAGCTATTCACACCGACACGTTCATTTATAGCTGCGACACCCTCGGGCTGGACCCCGATGAAGTCTACACCATGTACAACACCATCCCGAGCATTAAAGCCAAAGACGACTTCGTGGTCAACATGACCAAATCAATTCTCGACCCCGCGTTCTCGACCCAAGGCACCGCCAACATTCAGCGCTTCGTCCATGACCTGATTGGCTTCTACCTCATTATGGAAGGCATTTTCTTCTACGCCGGCTTTGCCATGATGCTCTCGATGCTGCGCAGCCAAAAAATGGTCGGCGTGGGTGAACAGTTCCAGTTCATCCTACGCGACGAAACGGTGCACTTAGCGTTCGGTGTCGACTTAATTAATGCCATTGTCGATGAGAACCCCGCCATTTGGACGGCCGACTTTCAGGCACTGGTTACCAGCAACATCAAGCGTGGCGTAGAGCTTGAAGTTGCCTACGCCCACGACTGCCTGCCCGACGGCATCCTGGGGCTCAATGGCGATATCATTGCCGAGTACATGCAGTACATCGCCGATCGGCGGCTGCAGAAAATCCGCCTGCCGAAAATGTATGGCACCGAGAATCCCCTGCCCTGGATGAGCGAGATTATAGATTTACGCAAAGAGAAAAACTTCTTCGAAACCCGCGTCACCGAATACCAATCCGGCGCGCTCAGCTGGGATTAAAAACTAAATAAAGAATGGCGCCAGGGCCAGCGTGAGCGTGGCCAGGAGTTTGATGAGCACGTGCAGTGAGGGGCCTGCTGTGTCTTTAAACGGGTCCCCCACCGTATCCCCCGTCACCGCCGCTTGATGGGCGGGCGACTTCTTACCGCCCAAGTTACCCGCCTCAATCCACTTCTTGGCGTTGTCCCACGCTCCCCCACTGTTATTCATGAGCGTCGCCATCAGAATGCCGGCAATCGTACCGACCATAATAAGCCCGGCTTCAGCTTCCGCTTTTAACCACACGCCAACAATAATCGGCACGGCCACGGCCAGGACTCCCGGCAGAATCATTTGCTTGAGTGCGCCTTGCGTGGTGATATCAACCGCTCGCGAATAATCCGGCTGCTCCGTGCCGGCCATAATCCCCGGCCTCTCCTTAAACTGCCGCCGCACTTCGTTGATAATCGAGTAAGCCGCTTTGCTAACTGCGCGGATCGCCAAAGCCGAGAAAACAAAGACCAACGTGGCGCCAATGAGAGCACCCACAAATACTTCAACCTTTGCCAGATCAACCACCTCGAGGTGCGCTTCTTCCAAGTAGGCAGAAAACAATAGGAACGCCGCCAGGGCCGCTGAGCCAATCGCGTAGCCCTTGGTCAATGCCTTGGTGGTATTGCCCGCAGAATCAAGCTTATCCATCACCTCGCGCATATGGCCTGATTCTCCCGACATTTCGGCAATACCAGCGCCGTTATCGACAATCGGACCAAAAATATCCATGGCCAGGATGTAGGCTGCCGAGACCAGCATGCCCATCGTCGCCACGGCCGTGCCGTACAGTCCCCCGCCCGGGATGCCAGACGTTGTCCCAAACCAGTAGGACAACAGCAGCGCTGCTGAGATCGTAATGACGGTTAAGCCGGTCGATTCCAACCCCACCGCGTAGCCGGTGATAATATTTGTCCCGTGCCCGGTCTCGGATGACTTGGCGATATCGCGCACCGGCCGATACTTAGCATCCGTGTAGTACTGCGTGAGGTACAGAAAAACAATGCTGGTCGCAATACCTACTAACCCAGCCCAGAAGAACGCGATATTGCCGAGCATATTCTCAACCGTGAAGTAAAGTGCCACCGCCGCGAGTCCCACGGTCACAAAGAACCCGCGGTTCAAAGCTTTCATAGGATCATCGGTTTCCACCGCTTTCGCCGACAGCACCCCAATCATGGAGGCAACCAGCCCCGCCGCCTGCAAGACTAACGGGAACAGAATACCGGCCACACCGAACACAGGATACAGCGCCACACCCAAAATCATGGCACCGATGTTCTCCGCTGCCGTTGATTCAAATAAATCAGCTCCACGCCCGGCGCAATCCCCCACGTTGTCTCCCACGAGATCAGCCACCACGGCGGGGTTTCGCGGATCATCTTCCGGAATACCCGCTTCAATTTTTCCCACTAAGTCCGCCCCAACATCGGCCGCTTTAGTGTAAATACCGCCGCCCAGCTGCGCAAAGAGCGCCACTAACGAAGCACCGAAGCCATACCCGACGAGCAGCGACGGAATTTCTGGCGCGTCATACCCCAGCTGCTGGTATACCCAGAACAACGCAGCCAAGCCAAATAAACTGAGTGCCACGGTAATGACGCCCGAAACTGCGCCGCCGCGCAGGGCAACGGTCAGCGCTTCGCTAAAGCTTCGCTTGGCGGCAGCTGCCGAGCGGACATTCGTCC